>CAZIYW010000118.1:11064-16417 GCA_964543525.1 uncultured Fibrobacterota bacterium
ATAGATGTATACTATACGAGTAAACTCTTATAATAATCCCGCGGTACGGCTTTTAAAAAACTTGAATTTGCAGTACGCGTCGTGAAGCGCTCATGATAAAAATCCAATTAACGCACTGAAGTAATCCTCAAAACCCGAAGGACAGGATACTATGAGAAAAGGCTTTATTGCCGGATGGGTCTCTTTTTTTCTATTGGCCGGAATATCGTATGCCGGAGAAAGTATGGTACTGGAATACAGGAGCATTTATAGAATCAAGCTCCCGTTATATGGAACCGTTAACGTAACTGTTGACTGGGGAGACAGTACTGTCGATACCTTTACCACCGCAGGTGACAAACAGCATGAATATTGGCCAATTATAGCACGTACGATAACCATAACCGGGACACTTTCTCAGTTCGGCAAAGGTGATACAACCTGGGAGGTTGGAAGTATGGTAAAGGTGGTTGATTTTGGCTCTCTGGGATTGACCTCGTTAGCAGGCGCCTTCTGGGGCGCTAAAGAGCTTGTGTCGGTCCCGGATGTTTTGCCCTCAAGCGTGACTGATGTGAGTCATATGTTCAGAGCCGCCAGAAATTTTAATCAGGATATTAGTGGCTGGGATGTAAGTAATGTCACCTCTATGGCGGGCATGTTCAGGTCCACGGACATTTTTAATCAGAATATTGGTGGCTGGGATGTAAGTAACGTGACTGATATGTCCGGTATGTTTGCATCGACGGACAGTTTTAATCAGGATATCGGCGGCTGGGATGTGAGCAGTGTCACCGATATGGCAGGTATGTTTGCCGGTTCTGTAAGCTTTAATCAGGATATTGGCGCCTGGGATGTGAGTAATGTTACTGATATGCGCCAGATGTTTGCCGCTACAAAAAGTTTCAATCAGGATATTGGCGGCTGGAATGTGGGCAGTGTCACCAATATGAGCATGATGTTTTACGGGATAGAATCTTTTAATCGGGATATCGGGAGCTGGAATGTGGGCAGTGTTACCGACATGAGCGCTATGTTTGCTACTGCGAAATACTTTAACCGGGATATCGGGAGCTGGAATGTCGGCAATGTTACCACGATGAAAGAAATGTTTTCACAGGCGAGCATATATGATGTCAATATCGGTGAATGGGACGTGAGCAGGGTGACGGACATGTCACGTATGTTTTATCGCGGGGATTTCAGAGGGGATATTGATAGCTGGAATGTGAGTAATGTAACGGATATGTCTGAAATGTTTGCCTGTGCTGCATATTTCAACAGCGAAGTTGGTAATTGGAATGTCGGGAATGTTACTGATATGAGCAATATGTTTGACAGTGCCACATCATTTAACCGGGACATCAGCGGATGGGATGTAAGCAAAGTTACTGATATGCACAGTATGTTTAGGTATGCAACCGCGTTCAACAGTGATATTGGTTCATGGGATGTAAGCAAAGTTACTGATATGCACAGTATGTTTGAGTATGCAACCGCGTTCAACAGTGATATTGGTTCATGGGATGTAAGCAGTGTAACCGATATGGGCAGGATATTTGCAAACGCGTCTTCTTTCAATCAGAACCTGGGAAACTGGGATGTGAGCGGCCTGCAATCTACCAGAAATATGTTTCGTGACGCCATTTCTTTTAATGGGGACATCAATGGATGGGATGTAAGCGCGATAAATGACATGTGGGGTATGTTTGCCGGTGCTGCGTCTTTCAACAGAGGCCTTAACGGGTGGAATGTACGTAATGTGACTGATATGAGCAGTATGTTTGAAGGCGCAGTCGCATTCAATAGCGATATTGGTTCCTGGGATGTCAGCAGTGTGACTGATATGAGCAGCATGTTTGAAGGTGCAACCGCGTTTAATAGCGATATTGGCTCCTGGGATGTCAGCAGTGTGACTGGTATGAACAGTATGTTTGAACGTGCCGTCTCATTCAATGGGGATATCAGTAAATGGAATGTGAGTAATGTGGCCAATATGTCCCATATGTTTGCACATGCCTATACCTTTAATCAGGATATCGGTGATTGGGACGTAAGTAGCGTTAAAGACATTGAGCACATGTTTAATAGCGCATTCTCCTTTAACCGGGACATCAGCAGTTGGGATGTCAGCACTGTAACTGAGATGAATCATGTTTTCCGCCGTGCCTATTCGTTCGATCAGGATTTGAGTGCCTGGGATATTAGCGGCGTTACAACAATGCAGGGTATGTTTTCAGGAATAACACTCTCAACAGCCAATTATGACGCGATATTGACAGGCTGGTCACAATTGGATGTACAGGATGAGGTTATATTTGATGCGGGGAATAGCTGTTATTCCACCGGGGCTGCAACTGCACGCGCGGATTTGGTTGATAATCACTCGTGGTATATACGCGACGGTGGCGTTGTAACAAAAACGCCCGTTGTTGGAACCATGCCTGTTACAGCAATCGCAAAGGATTCCGCTGTGGGCGGTGTGAAAATCGGCTGGCTCGGTGAGACCAATCCAACCGCCTGTGGTGTTTGCTGGAGCGTCGTAGACACGCCCACAGTGGATAGTACCTGTACCAATGAAGGCAGCGTTTTCTCAACAGGAGTATATTCGTCAGCTATTACCGGCTTGACAGCCAATACAAAGTACTATATCCGCGCCTATGCAACCAACAGTGCCGGGACGGGTTATGGCGCGGTTGACAGTTTTGCTACTGATGACTCTACGGCAATTATCACTGTGGGACCCATAAATAATAAAAACGACGGGTATGGTATTTTCCCCCTGAAAAATCCGGTTTCTGCTGTGGAAAATTTTCTGGATTTTATCGTGGTATATCCGTCAGCGGGACAAGTACACGTTGCCGTGTATGACGCACTTGGCAACGGTATTGCCCTGCAGGAAGGTCCGGTATCAAAAGACGGTGAGGTGTATCGTTTCTGCTGGGACCTGCGTAACCGAAACGGCAGGAGTGTGGGAGGCGGCGTATATTTGATTGCAGCGAAGGTGACCTGCACTGACGGTACAATTACCGTGTTTAAGAAGATGGTCGGAGTGCAGCGCTGATATGCCCGGTACGTGAGGTGCGCATGTGCCTTCATCCGGGTTTTGGCGGTGTTTTAAATGTGAGAGATACTTTTATCCGCCGGTGGAAATGACGATTGACTATTGAGCTACCGAACCTCTGTGTAAAGTTCTCTCGAAAATTATGATATCCTGTTCCAGAATACCGGCACTTCATACCCTTTTGGAATATTCACTATTTTCTCGTTTGAATACCCAAGTGCCAGCACACCAAGGACTTTTTCCCCTGATTTTATTCCCAGTTTTCTCTTGAGTTTTTTATTACTATTGACAGCTATCTTAATCGAATCCATTAAGGTGCATCCGATATCAAGTGAAGTCGCCGTTACTATCATCATCGCCAGTAAATATTGCGCACTCATTTCCGTTACCGGGACCCTGGGTTCTCCAACAGCCAATAGAAGAGCATTGGTATTCATTTTCACGATATGCTTATTGTGAAACAGGTCGCGCTCCATTTTTTTCTTTATTACAGGCAATGATTTTACAAACAGACGAATAAAAAACGTGACCGGTTTCAGCGCAAACATGATTTTGTATATCCGTTTAAAGAATTGTAATGCTGCAGTATCGATATGTTCAATGATGGAGTCGTCGTTTACGATCAGAATCCCGATATTTTTGTTTTGATTCGGGGCATACTTTGCACTGCGCGCAATAGTTTCAATTATATCGTGAGGTATATCCTGCTTTTTAAATGATTTTGTCGATTGACGAAAAGAGAGCAGGGAAATGAGCTCTTTATAGCCGATTTTAGAAGAGTTCGATATTTTTTCAGGAAAAATCCCGTTTATTGAAATGGCCTGATACGGACAAAGAGCGATACATTTCTGACACTGATTGCAGAGTGAATAATTAATAACCGGAAAACAATCCGATGAATTAATGCAATACCCTTCAAATGCTGATAGACAGATGCCACATTTTGTGCAGATGTTTTTATCGATTGCAACCATTTTAATTATGCCTTATTTGTGCCGTTTCTGTAATCCTTACCTTTTGTTCCAATTACCTCACGCAAGTACTTTCGTTGTTTCTCATGTGCCGGTAAATAAGCAATCTTTTCAGTGTGAGCCGGTTTGAGCAGTTCTGCATCTCCACGAGTAAATCTGGTTATCATTGTTTATTCCGAGTGATACGTTTATTCTGTTTCTGCTTGCTTATTTTTTCAACCCGTTTCGCTTCAAGAAGAAAGTCTTTTTCCACCTTCGAAATTTGTCTTGATATATTCTGCCGGTATTTATCGTATTCTATTTGTGCTTTCTGAACTGCGTCTTCGTGACGTACTTTTCCTGCGTGGCGCAATATATCTCTTTCACCTAATCGCAGGAAATCATCAAGTTTGGCAATCCAGTCATGCATGTACATTGGGCGTTTGTTCAGCGCCTGTACTTCCGCAAAGTCAAGATATGCCGTAACGATTTTGTTTAAAGCATCGAGTTCGTTCCTATCCAAATAATTTTTTGCTATTGTGACATCATTCTTTCGCGGCTTTTCTCCTGCCCAACTGGTCAACCCCATATAGGGAAGCTCTGCATCTGCACGTTCTGAAATGATTTCCGCTGCTGTTTTGCCATGCGCAGCCCAATGCATTTTGTTTTGCACAGTTGCAAAGAACTGTTTTGTTATTTCCTCTTCCGGGTCATAATCTATGCTTGTCGCATAAATATCAAGGACCTGTCTCCAAAATACCTTCTCGGAAGTACGGATATCGCGGATTCGGGCAAGAAGTTCCTGAAAGTAATTACCACCACCGGCATTTTTAAGGCGCTGGTCATCAAGGGTGAATCCCTTGATAATAAATTCCTTGAGTTGCTGAGTTGCCCATATTCGAAATTGTGTGCCACGATGAGATTTTACCCGGTAGCCGACTGATATAATGACATCAAGATTGTAATACTCAATATCACGGGAAACCTGACGTGGGCCCTCGCTTTGAACTGTTGCATATTTTGCAACAGTTCCCTCGGATGTGAGCTCGCCATCGGCAAAAATGTTGCGTATATGCTTTGATATCACTGACTTATCACGTCGAAACAGCTCTGCCATCTGGTTGAGAGACAGCCAGACTGTTTCACCTCTAAATTGAACTTCAATTCTGGTTTGACCGTCTTCAGTTTGATAAAGGAGGAATTGGGAATCAGTGTTCAGGGGTGTCAGTGAATTCATTTTTCGTCGCTCCCTTCAGAGTCGTTGTCTGTGATGTAAACTTATTATATGTGAAAAATATTCTATTTTAGATCATTAGTGTCCCAATGTTTGATTCACAATAGTTTGTAACGATATGATATATAA
>CAZIYW010000119.1:0-16276 GCA_964543525.1 uncultured Fibrobacterota bacterium
ATTTTTTAAGACACTGCTTTTTTTAAAGTATTATATTAATTATATTAATTTATTATCCAGGAAGTAATTTCAATTACTGATAAAGGTATAGGTTATGCATGGAAAATATTTTATAATTCTGTTTTGCTGTGCATCGTTGATAGTGAATATGCAGGCAAATTTATTAGATAGCGATTTCCTGATGTGGCATCCATACATTTACAACTATCCTGATTTCCCGCAATATTTCGGCTGTCGGGTTGAGGTAGACGAATTGGCGTCCCTGGATATTCATAAACTAATGATGGCATATACCGGTAGTGTTATGGAGAGAGCAATAATCGGAGGGGCCGTAACACAAGGAGGCGAATTCTACATTTTTACTCTGAATTTTGATTATCCTACAGGAGAAGGTCCGGCAATTGTTAGTGTTCGGGACATCGAGAAAATTGACATTGATGTCACAGGAAGTCTAAGGATTACACCGGATAATCCATTCTGCTTTTTTTGTTGCTCAGAGAGTGACATTGTCCATTGGTTTCTGGTAATTGCGAATAATAAAAATACCCTCAGTTTTTACAAGATCAACCACGCAATAAAAGATGCCGGAAACAATCTTTTTACACTGGAATTTTTATTTGATTATGAACTTTTAGATTCTCATCACATTCTTCGAATAATACCGGAGATGCTGTATAATCCTGCAGACACCACAACGTTATGGGTTCTCGGAAAATTGGGCTGTCTGTATTCTATTACTTTTAAACCGAATTTAATACAAAAAGTTAAACTTTTTACAATTGGTCCGCATGATATTCTCTGTTACGGAGACGGTTATGTAGGAACATCGGAGGCGTACATATTTAAATATGACAGTATAAGCAATAAATTCAAATGTGTTGCACAACAGGGGGAATCGGCGATTCGCAATATAACAAAGGATTGGGCTGTTGGCGATTCCGGCACATTTATACTCAATTCAGGTGAAGTATGGAAGCTTTATAACTACGGGAGTGAAGGATATCAATACGCATATCCTTTTGATAACCATCTCGGCTATGGCGCTATTCTAATAGATACCGCCTATAGATACGTGAATTTCGTTTACCAGAATACTCCCACCAGGATTTCAGGAGTAATCCCTGATAGCCTTGTAAAATATATAAACGGTGAATGCATTCATTTCGACGGCCGGAAAGAAATGTCCCTTGATCTTGTGACAGGAGATCCGGAACATAACTACAGCGTACCTTTTTTTAATATACACCACCGCGACTCTCTGGAAACAATAATTTTAAAGGATCTTCATCCAGGTAAATATCCGGGTGCTCCCTATTCTAATATAAAAAGGATAAGACTCAATTCAAATTCATTTCTGATAAAAAAAGATACTGTCATTTACAGTGTAGAGGCACAGGAATATTATCATGCAGGATTAAATTGGTTCCATTGGATTGACTTTTTGTATAAATATTCTATACCATGTGTCAATGGAGATACTGTGTCAATTTGTATAGGAGAAGATTCTGTAAGAATTTTATTTGATTATAGTTCTGCAGTATCCTGTGCAAGTAGCTGTATGCCGTTAACTAAGATAACCGTTTCTCTGAGAAACAATAATAAAATCATATTAAATCGGAATAATTCGTTAAACAAAATATTCCTTTATACTGTTGCAGGTGAACTTGTCGGTGAATACGCAATAAAGGATAGAAAAATAATCACCCTTTATAACACTCTCTCATCAGGGTTATACTTACTCAGAGGATATAACGATCATTATTTTGTTGATTTGCCGGTTATATCAGTCAAATAGACCTCCCTTTTGATAAATCAGTCTGATAATTTTTTATTCTTAATGTCAATTTTAAGAAGAGATATGATCAGGCATAATCTACTATCGGAATTAATGAATGCCGAAAGACAGGTTTTAAAAACATATCATTACCCGCCACCGTATTTTATTTTGAACATATTGTCCAGAGCAACCCAAATGAAATTTTAATAATGGCAAAAAAATCCAGAACTGTCTATGTATGCTCAAACTGTGGTGAAGATTTTTCCAAATGGCTGGGCCGATGCACTAATTGCGGGGCGTGGGACACTGTCAGTGAGTTCCGCCAGCCGAAAAAAAACGGAGTCTCTTCTTCAGCACGCGCATCGGGTATCGGTTTACAGGAAGTAACGGTTTTATCCTCATGCACACCAGAGGCTATTCACAGGAAACCGTGTGGGTTTCCTGAGGTTGACCGTGTACTCGGCGGCGGGCTGGTTCCCGGCTCCATGGTGTTGGTCGGCGGGAATCCCGGTATCGGTAAATCCACACTCATGCTGCATATTGCGGCACATTTCACTGCGGAGCAGGCAAAAGTTATCTATGTTTCCGGTGAAGAGTCTCTTGACCAGTTGTCCCTTCGTTCTCAGCGGCTGGGTATTTCGTCGGTACCGATATCGGTGTTGACGGAAACAGCAATTGAAAGTGTGCTTGATACAATGACACAGTTACAACCGGATGTGGTGGTCATAGATTCAGTGCAGACCGTTTTTTCCGAGGAGCTGGAGAGCGCTCCGGGGTCGGTATCCCAGGTTCGTGAATGTACTGCACTGCTTATGCGCCATGCAAAGGCGACGAACACCGCCCTGTTTCTGATCGGTCATGTGACCAAGGAAGGTGCTATTGCAGGGCCGCGGGTCATTGAGCACATGGTTGATACCGTGCTCTATTTTGAAGGGGATTCCAGTTACCAGTACCGGATTCTGCGGGCGATTAAGAACCGCTTCGGGCCTTCGGGCGAGATAGCCCTGCTTGCAATGACCGATACGGGACTGCATGAAGTGCCGAATGCCTCGGAGTTCTTTCTGATGCACCGTGATACGCCGCAGGTAGGAACCGCGGTGGTCCCGGTACTTGAAGGCAGCCGTATTCTGGTTGTTGAGCTGCAGGCCCTGGTTAATCCCACCCATTTCGGCATGCCCCAGCGGGTGTCATCAGGGGTGAATCCGAAAAAGCTTGCCCTGCTAATTGCGGTGCTCGAGCGATACACCGGTATCAGCCTCGGGGATCATGATATTTTCCTCAATATCGCGGGCGGTCTGGCTGTATCGGAGCCGGCGATTGACCTGGCTGTTACCGCTGCTTTGCTTTCCTCATTTCGCAATGAACCGGTGAGAAACGGAATCGCATTCATCGGTGAATTGGGCCTTGGCGGAGAAGTTCGTTCGGTACACAGTATGCTTGCACGGTTGAAAGAGATCGCCGGTATGGGTTTTAAGCAGTGCGTGGTACCAATACCCACCAGGCGAAGCGACTGGTCGCGTAAAGTAAAAGGTATAGAGCTTTTATCCTGCCGATCGGTGATTGATATTGCGGATAAGATATTTTGATGCCAGATCGGGGCTATGTTGCCCGTTTGGTTAACGAGTTCGGGGCAGGGAAATAAATGCGGTGAGACGTTACCTTTTTAACGAAACCGGACATTGTTACCAAATACCCCGCCTCACGCGGTGTCACTTGTATCATAGTACAGTTCAACACGGTTCCTGCCGTTCTCTTTTGCCCTGTACAGCGCCTTGTCCGCGCGTTTGATGAGCAACTCCTGGTTTTTGGCGTGTACGCCGTATACGGTAATACCGAAGCTGAGGGTGACATGCATCTCTTTACCCATAGGATTCTGAAATACCATCTCGGCAATCTGTTGGCGGATGCGATCCACTGTTTCAACGGCTCTTGCCGCATCGGTTTCTCCCAGAATAAGGGTGAATTCCTCACCGCCGTACCGGGCCGCGTTGTCAATGCCTTCACGGATACTGCTCTGCAGTTTTCCAGCGATCGTTTTCAGTACCGTGTCGCCGAACCGGTGGCCGTAAGTGTCGTTAATCTTTTTAAAATGATCGATATCGCATAGGGCAAGCGCCAGCGGTTTACCATACCTGATTGAACGGGTGATAGCCTCCTTCAGCAGAAGCTGGAACTGTCTGTGGTTGTACAGTCCGGTTAAACCGTCGCGGATAGCAAGGTCTTCGGTCTGCCGAAGAATCTGCATCTTTTCAAGCGCTACCGCCGCAGATGAGACAAGGCGGGAGAGCAGGTCTCTGCTGCTCTCGGTATAGGTGTCGGGGTGTATTGATTCCAGAAGAATCATACCTTTGCATTTGTCAACGCCTATAGGAAACGCCAAAAAAGATTGAAATTCATGCGCGTGAACTTCATCCGAACGGTAACGTACTTCATAATGCTCATGAGAAAAATTGCGGTATATGCACAGGTGCTTGGTGTATATGATAGTGGCGAGTGTTTTATCGGTTACCTGAAATGAACTGTTAAGCAGGTTGTCAGTATGGTCTCCCCATGCTCGTTTGATAACCGCCGTATCACTGTCATCTTCGATAAGGCTTATAGTGAGCCGATCGCAGTGGAATGCAAAGGGGATTATTTCAACCAGTTTATCCAGCACCCCGTTAATATCCTGCTCTTTAAAGAAATATTTTTCAGTACTACTCATGGCAACAAGCCGTTCATGATCGAGACGGTGCTGGTTGTACAGGTATGAATAGTACACCGCCTGACCGCAGAGGTCGGCCATTGTTGTCAGATAGGCATGATCTTCATCGGTAAAATGATTTTTTTCTGTACTGTCAACAATTATGGTTCCCCGCTCCACCCTATCGGCAATGATAGGACAGGCCATGAGGGATCGAATACCCGCATCTTTGGAATAGTAGTATAAGGTCATGCTGTCTGTTACAATATCGTTAAGTTTCAGCTGTTTAAGGCCGTCTTTCAGGAAAGAACCAATGACGCCGACGCCCGGGTATATTACCGCATCCTTGTTGACGCAGTCGCTTTTTGAAAGATAACGACGGATTTTATAGCCGTTGTCACAGGTTGGAAAAAAAATTGCAGTTGTATGGGAATCGATATGGGCATGAATGAGCCTTATACAGCGATCCAGCATTTCATCAATGTATGTTTCAAATTCCTCCCGCTGCCTGCGACGATATTCGGTACCAATAACTGAAAGGTCAATGTCCGCCATCGATTCTTCAACACTTTTCTGCGTCTGTTTCAGAAGCGGTGGCTCTAGCGCTGTTTCTTCCGCTTTGGTTTGCTTTTTTCCATCGCTGCTTTTTTTTATACAGATACCAAGAATGAGAATGGTTATACCGCCAAGAACCGGAACACCCATTGATTGAAAGTTACCACCTGCAACGAAGAGTATAAGCAGGCATATCTGTATTACAATAAGGATTATCGGAAATACTACTGATTTTTGTTTATGCATCCGTTTTTTTAATTTCCTTTTGTTTTATACATACCTTATTTACGGTCGAAAGAATTACCTCGCGCTGTAGCGGTTTCGTAATAACATCACAGAATCCGATATTCAGCAGGCTTTTGGTGTTCATCTTTTTAGTAAACGAGGTAATCGCAATAATGGGAATATGCGATATCGTTTCGTTTCTCTTCAGGTTGTTAAAGAATTTTATCCCATCCATTACCGGCATCATAATATCGGAAATAATACAGTCAGGTATCTCTTCACGTGCTTTATTAAGGCCGTCAAAGCCGTTCTGTGCAAAAATAATGTCATACTGTTTATACAGGAAGATTTCCAGCAAATCGAGTGTGTCGTCATTATCATCTATTATCAGCAGCTTCTGTTTCTGAGTCATTACAGCGAGGTCCTCCGGTAAAGATACAGGCCGATAAGAAAAAAGAATATATTACAGGCCCAGGCTGCGAGCCAGGGCTCGAGAGTTTCATTTTTACCAAGCGCAAGAATAAATTGCGACATAATCCAGTAGGTAAAAACCAAGCCGAGACCCACGCCAAAGCTTACAGTTCCTCCCTTCCTGCCGCCTCTGGCGGTAATGGAAAGACCCACTAAAATAACCACAAAATTCATAAACGGCAGAGCGATTTTAAAGTGAAGGTCAGCTTCATATTTCGATATCTTTTCACCACGCATCCTGGCCTTTTCAAGGAGATTTTTCAATTCCCAGTAACTCATGGCATCAACGCTTTTAATACGGGCGGTCATCTCTTCGGGGGTTACCGTAAGTATTGAGTCAGACAGCGTATCGAAGGTAGACATGATAAAGCCGGTTTTTCTGAATGTTTTTCTGTTACCGTTAATAAAGGACCATTGCTTGGTGCTGCTGTCATACAGCATTCGCTCGGCCTGTATTGTTTCGATAATTTTATTCACGGCAAATTTATTTCGCCGTACATCCCGAGCGAGTTGAGGAGTCACCCGAAACTCTTCAAACCGGTAAGCGGTGTTGGGATTGCCGAAATAATAAAATTTTCTACGGTATTCACCGGGCGAGTATCGACGGGGCAATCCGCGTGCCTGGCGTTTGCCGGTTCGTAGCTCATCAAGGAGCAGTTTCCGCTTGTCATTTGCCTGCGGCAGGATCCGCTCACCAAGATAAAAAGTCGCAACTGCCAGAACCAGACCAAGAAAAAGCATGGGAATAGTCAATCTGCGTACACTGATCCCCGCTGCCTTGATCGCAGTTATCTCACTGTGTTTTGCCATGGAACCCATGGCAAACATTGAGGCGAGTAAAATACCGATTGGAAAGATTACGCCGATAAACCATGCCAGGTAATACCAGTAGTAAAGAGCGATATCCTGAACGGTCGCGGTTTCAAACAGTTTCAGGTTGGAAACATAATCAATAACTATGAAAACAGCAATAAGTCCAATGAACACAATGACCGCATTTTTCAGGAACAAACGGATGAGGTAGGAGGGTAATATTCCCGCGGAAGTATTAAGAACGGACGCGGGGAAATGGAATAAAATACGTGAGATGAGACCTTCTCCGTGCGCAGTAGTTGGTTTTTTCTTTCGGGTAATCTTATGCCAAACGCGTAAAAGGGGCTCATAATTGATAAAGGTGGACTCTCGTACCATTCGTAAAATAAGAAAGATACCGAAAATTCCCAGAATAATATTACATGACCACATGGCAAGGCCAGGCGGTACCAGAAGTCGGTCAGCAAGGTTTTCGCCGCCGATAAGAAATGCCCAGTATAGTACGATAAAAAAGATACTGTAAGTAGCGCCGGCTGCGATACCACCCTGTCGGGCCATAATACCAAGCGGTACTCCAATGAGGACAAATACCAGACACGCAACGGATACAGAAAATTTTTTGTGGACTTCAACAAGGTATTTGGCGATTTTTGCATTCTGGCGCTGTACCTGTTGAATAGTACGCGAAACGAATCGCTGATGCTTCTGCAGATTGCGGGTCATGGCCGGTTGATAGCGCTGTAATGCTCTCTGCCATTGTGCAAAGCTCGTAATACTGTCCAGTGAAATGGTATCGGCAACCGTTGAATCATTCGCCAATGAATCGAGCGTGGCGGCGAAACCCAGGAACGATTGTTTTGTTGTGATGTACGACTTAAGCGCATTCTGTTTTATGCTCCTGAAACTGTGAATGTCCTTCAGCAATACCTGGGTACTTTTCTCACGGTCACCCCGATAATGACGCACGGTTCGCTGAAGTCTGCTGTCTACATTGGGTATAAAGATTAAATGTTTCTTAAACTTGGCGATATATGATTCATTAGGGTTCTCTTTGCTTTTACTATGGGTCTCTCCATTGAACAGTGTCAATTGCAGGTATTTCTGATCCTTGGTCAGTTGAATGGTACCGCTGTCCGCAATGGTTGTTGAAGGCTCTTCTCCGGGGACGTCGGAAAAAATTTTAATACCGCGTATTTCACCGGTTCGGGTTTCAACCTCGTTGACAATCATGGAGTAATTTTCGAAATCCTTAATTAAAATATTCGGTTCTATCAGGGCCGCCGGTTTCTTCCGGGATATATCGGACATGAGATTCGCGGAGCGATGATTGGCATCGGGAAGTATCAGATTATGAAAGAAAATAAGCGAGACAGTCATTAGAAACGCCGCAGCAAACGGCGGGGTAATCAGATAAAAAAGATTCTGACCCGATGCTTTAATGGCGAGAATCTCGCTGTCCGAAGACATTCTCCCGAATGCCATAAGCGTGGCGGTAAGAACAGCCATGGGTACCGCAAGTACCACCATCCAGGCGGAGTTGATAAGGAAAAGCTCGAGAATAGTACTGATTCCCAACCCTTTGTACAGGATCTTTCCCAGTAGCTGCACCGCAAGCTGCATCATGAAAATAAAAATGATAATAGCCAGTGAATAAAGGAATGGAAGAATAAGTTCTCGTATTATATATCTGTATAAAATCATAAGAGGATAACTATCTCCACTATTAAGGAGTAATATACCACCTTGTATAAAAAGCTTCAAGAAATATGCTGTGAATGACGATATAATAAAAGGCTGTATTGACCAGCGTTCTTATTCAATATATAATTAGTTTTGAAGGAATATCTACCCTTAAAAAGGGGATTGTTATGATAGAAAAAGAACATCTGAAAATGCTCCTCGTTAACGTTATAGCGGTGGTACTTGGAGGTTGCAGTTCATCACTTAACCAGCTTGAAAACGAAACGCTGCTTCCGGAGATTGATGTTGTACAGGTAAAGGAGTACTCAGAAGAAGCCCTGAAACTTGCCCAGGAAGCGAAAATTGATGTACAGATGATAAATACTAAGCTGGCGGATATTGACCAGCGCCTGGTAGTATTGTCTGAGGAAGTATCAAGTGTGTCGCTGGCAAAAATAGAGGAACTTGAAAACCGGCTTTCCTTGCTTATCGAGGCTTTCAAGGATCTGCATGAACAGATGGCTGCTATCGAGGTGTTACCACAGATCCGTGTCGGAAAAAAGAAAAAAACCGCTGTTTTTTCACCCTCCGAAGCAGGTGCATTGGTTACTTCTTCAGAATATGATCATTACCAGAGTGCCCTGCGTACCTATGATAAACATACATATGACAAAGCACGTGAGATGTTTGTTGATTTGTTAAAAAAATATCCCAAAGGTGAATACAGGGACAAAGCCCAGTACTGGATTGGTGAATGCTACTATGCCAAGGGTGATTATGCGAATGCGATTGCTTCCTTCAATAAGGTGTTTGAATATAAGAGATCCTCGAAAGCGGACGATGCCCAGTTAAAGCTCGGATTGAGTTACTTGAGGATGGGAAAAAACGGCATGGCCGCCGATGAATTCAAGCGGCTTATCAATCGATATCCGGGCAGCGAATATGTTCCCCGGGCGGAGAAATATCTTTCCGAGATTAATCTATAGCGGTTATCGGACTGTATACTGGTCATTCAATAATCCGTATTCCATACGCGTATTACTTCATATCTTCTCTTGATAGCGATAGAGATGGCCGGCTTTATTCCCGCATGCATTATATTCCCGCATGCATTATATTATAGTGCAATTAACTGAAAGATATCCGGATGAAACAACACTTTTTTAGTAAACAGATGTCTATTATGAACAAAACAGTATCACTGGTTGTTATTGTATGCTGCATTTTTGTAAGTTTTCAGCAGGTGTATGCCAAAAGATCGAAACGCTTTAATTGCACGGAGAAGATAGCCCATGCAATAAAAAGATATAAAAAAGGGCGATACAATGATGTTAAAACGGTTCTGGATCAGGTAAAGACAAACTGTACCGGTCATGCGGCAATGGATACGGTGCTGTATTATCTGGGGAAGGCCTATTTGGAGACCAAACAGCCGATACAGGCTAGTATTGAGTTTCAGATTCTGGTGCAGGATTTTCCGCAGTCGTCGTTTAATGAAGAAGCCCATTTTCTCCTCGGGGTCTGCAATTACGAGGAATCGAATACGTATGAGCGTGATCAGGCAAAGACACACGAAGCCATCAGAGATTTTGAAGATTTTGCCGCCATGTTTCCCGAAAGTCAATTTGCCGACAGTGCTGCTCTTTATTTGAAGAAAAGCCGGGAGAAGCTGGTGAAAAAAGAGTTTATGAATGCCCGGTTTTATGAAAAGATTGATAAGTTCGACGCGGCAATCGTTTATTATCGTATTATTATCAAAAATTATCCCGAATCATCCTATATTCCGGAATGTCAATATTCGCTGGCCAGTAACCTTGTAAAGGTAAGCCGGCCCCGGGAAGCGATTGCTGTACTCAATAACTTGCTCTCTACCGATATCGATACCGAGCTAAAAAAGAAGGCACAGTTGCTGCTCGATCGGCTCCGTAAACAGGATAAAAATGAACAACCGGATACACCTCAGGACAGCACGGGTTTAGAAAAAGCTTCCCGGTAAACAACCAATTTCATGGAAAAGGGGTGTGGTGAAGGCGTCATCATCACGAATCGGTATTTTAGGCGGTAGTTTTAATCCGGTTCATCTGGGACATTGTGCCGTTGCACAACTGGCCGGTGAACATTTTTCATTCGATATCGTTTATTTCATTCCCGCCTTTATTCAGCCGCATAAAAAACAGTGTATTGCCGTTTCCGCCGATCACAGACTGGCCATGCTGAAAAAAGCTGTTGAAGGCAACAGCAGCTTCCGTATCTGGGACGGGGAGATACGGCGCGGCGGTATTTCATTCACCAGTGATACGTTACTGACTTTACGGAAGATGCACCCTGAAGCCGGGTTGTATTTTATTATCGGATCGGATAATCTGTCTGAGATCCTCACCTGGCACCGGTATAAGAAAATTCTCACTCTCGTTACCCTCTGTGTTGCTCATCGACCGGGATATGCCATACGTATTCCGCAGGAATTATCTCAGGCAACAGTAATACCTTTCCCGTCACCTGAATGGGGTATAAGTTCCACCAAAATACGAACATATCTTGCGCAGGGGAAATCGTGCCGCTATATGCTGTCGGAAGAGGTAACCGAATATATCCGCAGAAATAATCTCTATCGGGAATAGTATCGGTTATTTAACGGTGCTTTTCAGGGTGTCATTTACAAATCGTAGCGTTTTCCCGCTGTAGGTATAGGTGGTAATTTTTCTTCCGTCCCTGTCCGTCACTGTCTGCATCTCTTTCGGAACCCCCCAGGAAAAGCGCACCTGCTCGGTGGTCATACCGGTGCAGATATTATGATTGTCAATGGTTTCCCAGATATACTCCTCCCAGGAGTAAAGCTTTCGCGGATCATGTTCAAAGATATCCCTTTCCCACGGCAGCTTTTCCGTATCATCTTCGCGCAGGACATTGGTCCAACTGTAATTGAGAGGTATAAATCCCTCTGATCCGTCTTTCCTTACCACAATAAGCCAGAGAGATTTCGGCGGAAGCGGTGTCACTCCCCAGCGGATACGTTTGACGAATAACGGCTCTGTGGTCGACACGCGTACACTTGAAAACCGGGATGCAACCGAATCAAACATCTCTATGCTGCGGCGCCGTGAGAAAATGATCTTTCCCTTCCACCGCTTCTCTGCTGCTGCAAAGTCACTGAATAAGGCAATACCCTCGATAATGCCGTTGCTCGTTTTTCCATAAACTGTTAGGTTCAGAGTGTCTGCTTTGAAGGTAATATGGTACTCACCACCAGCCATTTTTTGCACTGCCACAGCCGTTATTGTCCTTCCATTGAAGACTTCATATTTCAGGCGATGGTTGGCATGCTCAATCCGGGTATCCGGAGCAGTCTTCTCATCAGAAAAGTGTGGTGATGTATATAACTCATACCCGAATCTCTGAAACATCTTTGTTTTTTCCAGCAGCCTGAATTTTTTACCGGGCCAGTCTGAGACCGGTACCGTGACCGGCGTCGGGAGCGTATCCGCCGGTCTGATCTTCTCAGTTACCGTGTCAACCGTGACCGTATCTGATTGTTCAGGCTCAGCCTTTTTTATCACAACACCTCGGTATTTGCGTCGTACCCGCTTCTTCCTGTCCCGCGCACTACCGGTATCTATGCTAGCCAGGCAAAGAATAATTATAAGTATAAAGGTTGTTTTTGTGAAGGTGATTTTCATGGTGGAGAAGTTTTTTGTTTATGATTAAGAGTACGATTACGATTATTATTAAGATTTTAAAAATAAGGGTGTATTCCCTATTGGTTCCTATACCCTAAAGCTTTGTGTTATCTAAAAAGGTAAATTATCGCCATCTATCATGTCCACATATTCTTTTGCAAAAGATTTCGATAATCCTGTGGTAAAAGCAATTCGATTGACATCCCGTTTTTCTTTCAGACATTCTCTTACTCTTTTAAAGTCATTTCCATATCTTACAACTGCAGCAGGAGAATGCTTAGTTTCCCGGGCGGTCTGTTCAACGCTTTTCCCTTCATAGAAAAGTTTATGGCATATGATTTTTTTTATGAGTCAGTGTTAGTCCCATGTCATGAATGTTACAACGACGTGGAACAATCTCTCCTGTTTCTTTTTCATATTCACGAACATATCGTGATATCGTACCGGATGACAAACGCAGAATCGCACCCACATCAGCGTGTGTTAATACGCCTTTTTGCATAGGAATGCAATATAACATTGCTAATACGGAAATGTATTATGATTAGCTGTAACTATTTCTTGATAGTAATATTCTTAATTCTACTGTTCTCCTGACTGACCTCAATCCTCATCTTGCCACGTTTTGCCTCGTAGACGTCATTAAAAAGGTTTTTTTCTTTATACTTCAATTTTCTTTTTTTGAATTTTGAAGTAAGAAACGCTCCTTCAACCAGCTCATCGATTTCAACCGGTATATCAACACCTCTGACACTGAATCTGGTCTTCTCGAGACGTCTCAGTTGAACAATATAGCCGGAAACTGTATCCATGTAAATACAGATCTGCGAGGTGGAATCACAGAAACCCATAGTTTTCCAGGGAAGTGTTTTTACTTTTTGTGTCGTGATTAATGAATCTTTCTGAGGCACAAACCCGTTTCTATCGGCAAGGCCCGGTAGTACAAAAACAGCAAATAACAGAAAAAAAATCTTTCTCATACAGAATCACCCGGTTTATATAACTATCATTCCTCCAAGGTTCTCAACTTTTAAAGAGATAAAAATAATATTTGTAAATTTTTAGTAGCGTAGAATTTTGGAGACCTGCGCCATAATCTGATACCCTGGATTCAGAGCACACAGTATAAAATAATATATAATCCGCATAACCTTTGAATTTATAATACATTGTAATTGTTACAATTAGAAAATCTTTGCCCTTCACGGCTGCAAACTTTCGCAATTTTCATGAAAATACGCCATATGTTGCCTAGGTCCACTCAATTCTACGCCACCAATTTTTAATTCTAGACCCTATAAGGCACAAAACGCATACATTGCCTTTATTCAGAGTTTTCAATTTCTTTTATGATTAGTGCCGTAAAAAGGCAGGTCGAGTAGACCGAGGGGTTCTCCCCCTCAGCCTACTCGACCTTAGTATTCAGAACTTTTATGGGATAAAAAAGCATAGAGTATGTATACCGGGCTATCAGATTTTGTACATCACCAGCAAATAAATAACCACATGATATTCAGTCAGTTACAGTGACCTCTCTCTTTCTGTCAGAGTAACACCAGTGTGTCATTATTATTCGTCTCAGAATTTTCTGAATAACAAGAGAATTCAGTATATATTAATTATATATCATCATATGTTGAAAAGATCTGGGTTTTTGTTTTCATAATCCGTAATAAGCCTATATAAATTTATCCATTTTCGTATATCAGGGGGGGGCTGTATGAAGTGCTTCATTATGGTGATAACTTTATTGGTTATCGCTTCTACCGCAGTTTTTTCTTCTACTAAAAGTTCTATGATACCCGAGGATGTTCCTGCTATTCTGATTCGTGTTCCGGTGTCGGGTGAAGAGGAGGCGAAGAAGCTTCTTGATCTGGGAGTACAGATTGAATTGAACATGGTTGTCAACGATGTTGTTGAGGGTTTTATGTCCGCAAGCGACCTGAAGCGTGTGCAGGATGCAGGATTTAAAGTTATCGTTGTTGAGCCGGAGGAGGAGGTTACGGGGCGCAAGCCCTGGTATGATTTTGACGATGTCCTGGGTATCCTTACACAGTACACAAAAGACTATCCTGATCTGACCTATCTTGATACTGCAGGATTCAGTCTTGGCAAAAAGCCGATATTGTACTTTAGAATTTCCAGCACCCCGGATACAGCAGCCCGGCAGATCATTTATCACAGTGGTGCCACCCATGGTAATGAGAAGATTGGAACGGAAACCTGTATGCTTATTATTAAGTATCTTCTTGAAAATTACGGAAAAGATCGGGGGGTTACTGAATTACTGGACAGATCTGAGTTTCACTTTCATCCCATACTGAATATAGACGGGTTTTCTTACAGTGAGCGTGGAAGACGGACTTTGAATAACGGTAAGGATCCAAACAGAGCATTCAGCTGGAAACTGGGTGGAAAAAGTTCTGATGGTTCCCTGCCCAATCAATGGCCTGAGATGAAGACGTATCAGCGTAATATGATTGACCGGCCCTATTTTTATTCATCCGATTATCATTGCGGGACAAAGGCAACCCTGGATCCCTTTTTCACCTCTGTGGACGGTGGGGTCATGGATGGTTCGGCATACAGTGCCGTCAAGAAGAAATACCCGCCATACAGCGGTGTGGAACGGTGGGAGCAGGTGTATATAATAGAAACACGGTCAGGTGGCATTTCCTGTGATTCGCCGTATGGAAAAAACGGTAATATAGCGCTTCTTCCTGAAATGTGCAACCATTATCCTCCCACCAGTAGCATTGAAAAGATTTCCCAGTACCATCTTGAGAAGTTTCTTGATGTAAATGAGGAGATGCAGCAGGGAGTATGCGGCCGTATCAGGGATGCAACATCCGGTGAGCCGGTGTATGGAAGAGTTACCGTTGACGGTAAAGGCGCTCCTGTTTTTTCCGATCCCCGCTCCGGTGCGTATTACAAGTATATACCGTCACCCTCGGGGACCTTCGAGGTAACAGTCTTTGCTAACGGCTATAAAACAGAGACTAAGAGTGTTCCGGCGGCCGGTAATGCATTTGCCGCTCTGGATTTTGAGATGACCCGCGATCCTGAAAAGAAATTCGCGGCACTGTCACTGGATATTGTCGGACTGGACAATACGGCATCGCAGCCTGAGCTTTACAGCTGTTTAGAGCTTCATGACAGTAACGGGCTTGAAGTTGACGGGTTTATCATTGTTGATTTTGGTAAAAAAACACCGGTCACTGACCAGCAGGGAGCGGAGGATATCACCGTGTATGGAACCGGTAGTTACACCCTGAGTATCAGTGATGATCTGGATAAGATTACCGACAATGACGGTGTACAGGTTGGCCAGGGCAGCGGTGATAAATCTTTCGATTTGAGCAGTCTCAGTATTGATTCGGCACGGTATGCCCGTATTGATGCGGATGGTGCTGAGATTGATGCGATAGAAGCTGAACCGTTTGATTTTCCAACCGGAAATAAAATACACACGGTTACACCGCTCCCCGGGAATGTTTTCAAAGTTATATCCCCATTGTCTATCGGCGGTGATGTTGTTATGCAGGTATATATTCCCCGGGGAAACTATGCGGTAAAGGTGTTTAATTGTAAAGGCAGGGAGATTGCAGCACCGGCACGGGGCAACGCGAAAGCCGCGGGAATAAAGATGCTTCACTGGCAGGCGAAACGAAATGCCGGCAACGGTACATATATATTCCGCGTTACTACCACTGACGGAGAGAAAAGTGTGACTGCACCGGTTCTGTGGTAACCTGGTTTTCAGACAGGAATTCATAAAGGGGCGTGTATACGATATACGCCTTCTTTTTTGGGGAGAGTATAAATTATTCTTGTTAAACCAATCGCAGAAAACAGGTATATTTAAGAAATTCCCGTTACATCAATTTTTTGTTGAAACGGCCATTTTCCGACACCCAGTCTCTAAATACGGTCAATGACGCCATGTCGCTCTGAATCCGGAAATCAGGTTCTCCCTTTTTATGGTCGTTAAACCAGAGAAAAACATTGATACAGCAGCTCTGATCCATGAACGCGAAAAATTCTTCGAGCCACTCCTTTCGTCTGGGATCGGTGGGACAGCCGATTTCTGCGATCCATATTGGCTTGTTATATTCGTGAATCATAGCCAGTGATTTGCCAAAGACCTCTTCAAAGGACTGCCATTTATGATACCGTGAATAGTTATCACCGAAATTGTACCCGTCAAGAGCGACTATATCAACATAGGAATCGCCGGGGTAATAGGGGTGTATCTGATGGAGGAACGGGCTGTTGTCCCACAATACACTGGGGCTGAACACCCACCGCACATTGTACGCCCGTTCGTTATAAAAAATGTTCCATACATGACGCCACGCAGCAACAAACCGATCCGGCTGCTCACACCAGGGAAAC
>CAZIYW010000120.1:0-16142 GCA_964543525.1 uncultured Fibrobacterota bacterium
ACCATAACCCTTGTATAACCCTGTTCAGGGATGGCCTTCATACTAATATCAAACAAATGGAGTTCCGCTTCGCTCCAGGCCCCGCCACATTGCCGCGACAACTGATGGTAGGCCTGAGTACCGTTCCATCAAGCTCGCACTTCGGCAGGCTCAGTGAACGCCTCGCTTGACTGAACAGCACTCAGGCAATTTATGGGCGGCAACATCTCCATTTGTCAAACGTTTACCGTGATCGTCAAGGTCGCGTTGTTGCTTGTATCGACACCTGCGCTGTTACCGATAATTCACCGGAATAGTGTGCCATGATCGCTTATTTTTGCTGCAGGTATTGTATGCATCGAATCAACTGCGCCGCTGATATCCAGTCCGTTCTTCTGCCACTGGTACATCAACGGTCTCGTACCTGCTGCCGCAACACTGAAGGTGACACTCTTTGCCCGGGTCTAGTGCAGCTGATTGGGGTTGCATGGTTATAGACGGCCCTATGATTTCCTTGCTTATTAAAAGCGTCGTATCAAGCGTATCTGCAGAAACAGGGCATTTCATTTCCAGATATCCGGCTTTTGAGATAACCAGTGTGTCTGCGAGAAGCCTGCGAAAGGAAGACACCGCTGCCTCCGGTGTGCTCTTATACGAAGAGAATGGTTTTGATTGATACTGCAGCGATTTCAGGGTATACTCCTCTTTGCCGATTCTGATACGGTAAATATAGTTCCCTTTTGATAAAGGCATATTGCCAAATGAATTGGTACCGATATCCAGCACTTCTGTTCGTTTATAAACAGACCTGCCCTGCAGAGTATAGACACCCAGCGATACCCTGGTTTTTCTCAGCACAGTCAGGACAGGGGCTCCATTGGCGGAAAAATCCGGCTGTAAATGGTCAGGACCGGTGGAAATCTGGCTACCGGTTCCCGTGGCAATCTTCTCCGGCAGGAATGCGCCTGCAGTGTCTGTCGTGTCGGTTATATTGGTTACCGCGAGCCGCACAACAGCACCTGTCACTGCTTGCTGGGTGCCATCCTCTTTTATAAACCCTGAGATGCGCAACGATTGTGAGAAAGAGAGAGTGATGAGAGATAAAACAATCGTGAAAAATTTGAATTGAGGCATGAACCAAGGACTCCCTGTGAAATAGTATTTAATGTTATTGTAATTATAGACGTTTTAAGAAACAGGAAAAAAACGGTTTATTAGTTTTTCTTATTGTATCACTACAAACGATCTTGTTAACCGCTCTTCCCTGGATCGAATATCGAGAAAATATCTTCCTGAGGGAATCCTCCCGTTACATGATTTCCGTGTATCCCATAAAACTTTAGTATAGGCGCCGGACACAGCCGCAGCATTCAACGATTCGATTTTTCTTCCGTGAATGGTGTATATATCCACCCGCAAACTGCCGCAGGCTGATAGTATATGTATTTCATGAGGCGAAATACCTTTTACCTGTATTTGTATATCGTCTTTTTTCGTATTTAAAGGCGGCAGGGCATTATCCGTACTGAGACCGTCGAACAGCTCATGCAGTCGAATTTTTATTGATTTCCAATCGTTCATTGAAATTATATCGGTAATTTCCGGGTTATTTTCTGAATAGCTGTTGTTCTTTATATTTTCCGTCATTTGCTGCAATTTTACTATAGCACTCTGGTCGCTTCCATAATACACGGTAAAGGTTGACGGGGTATTTTCACCCTTGATATAATCATTTACATGTGGACACTCGGGGCTGAACGAATTAACACCCGCAATACCGTCAGAGAAGAATATGTTTACATGACTGCTGCTTTCCAGTTGTGGGGTCTGGTGCAGGTGTGCCTGATTTGCCGCATCAAACGCGCGGGTAATATTGGTCAATCCGTAACTGTGCGCTATTTCAGTAATACTCGATGTTGTGTGAGTAGGTGTATACAGCGGCACCACATCAGTATCTCCATCGGTTGTACTCAGATACATTTTCAGGATCCCCAGACCGGTAGTGTTATAATAAACCGGGTCAGCGCCAAATCACAGTGCATATCCACTGTCAACTTCATTCAGACCAAGCGGCGGGATATAGCAGCCGTCTCCATTATGAAACTGGTCCCTGGGGACCGAAACAGAGAGGTCACGGTTGTCAGGGCCGTAAAACCACATGCGGCTGGCGAAAATCACCAGACCGACCTTTGTTTCCGGGGCATTCTGATATATGTAATCAATAAGGTCGACGGTGGCTTTGAAACGTTCTCCGGATTCATCATTTCCTGTAGTATTGCTTGAAGAATTATCTATAATAAATACAATGGAATAAGGCTCATCCTGCAGGTTTTCTGCAGAAGGTTGAAATGTTACCAGAGATATTATAATGCTGAACAGGATGATTATATGCAGAACAGTATACGATAACCCCATTATGTGCTTCTTAATCCGGGAAGCTGGAAAACAGGCTCCAATATCCTATATTTATACATGAATTCTATAAATTATACAATGCCAGCAAATATTTTGCCATGTCAGGAAAAGGCGAAATTGGCATGTTTTAAGAAGTTTAGTAGTAATAACCGTCCCGGATGCGGGACTGGAGTCTCTGTTTTGGGACGGTGATATGATAGCGCACTGAATATGATGGGGAGTTAGAAAGAAGCGTCTAAAGTAAATAAGTGTGCTGAAATTGAGAAGTTAAAGGAAAAGAAATTTTCGGTGGGGAGGCTGGGTTGGGGGGAAGCCACGCCTGATAAGCCGGCCGGCAAGGCGTCGACAGGGTGTTTTCTGCAAGGAAACACTTTCTGCACTTTTCGACAGTTTTTTGGTTTTAGGCAAACCTGTTTTGGGATATATTATATGCTGAAGAACAGTATTTACACAATTGCCTTTAAACTGAAGGAGTATCCTGTGACTCTCAAAAATGTTCTGGCGCTTTTATGTATTTGCGTACTTTATAATACATCTTTTGCTGATCCTGAATGGTTGAAAATAGGTCTGCAAGGAAAATCAGTTACCAGTATAGCGGCCTTTGAAAGAACAGCGTATGCAGTTTCAGAGGGAAAAATCTATCAGTGTATCATGTGGAATAATTGCAGGGAAATGGTTGTTAATATTGATGAGATAACTATGATTTCAGGTGCGGGTGATTCAGAGCTTATAGCTGCAAATAGCAACGGCGTATATATTGGTGAAATAAATGAAGCCGACTCTATTATAAATTTTGAATTAATTGACTCTATAGATGAACTTACGGCCATGTCAGTTTACGGAGAAAAATACGATACGTTATTCGTGGGCAATGACTCTCATGTATGGCAAAGCATTCGTGATTCTAACGGCGATTTTAATGATTTCGTTGGAATTACAAAAACTGAAACCCGATGCAATGCTATCCATAAATTCAGCGGTAACGGCAATGTGTATGTAGGAACGGAGCAATTCATGAAGGTTATCAATTCTGCGAACCAGGAGGTAGAAAAAATACCTGTGAAGGTTAGCTGTATAGCTGAAGGAAAATTACCTGGTGATTCATTAAAACTTTTTGTGGCCACAGACAGGGAGTTAAAGTACTACTCTCCCGACAGCGGCAAATGGGGTGTTTATAATAACCTCCATTTTAATGAAATTAACGATATGGAATTTGGTCGAGTGTATAATTCTGAGGATTATCTCTATGTTGGGGCAGATGATGCTGTTTATGAATTTAACGGTGATTATTGGTTTGATTTTGCTTATTGGAAAGCGCAGCTAAATACACCTGTCAATTGCATTGCATTAACTGATGACTTTGATTCACCAATTTATGCCGGGACAATTAATGGCGTTTTTGGTATGTGGAATCCATTGACAATATACCCGGAAGATCAAAATACCACGAGCCGGCATACCGAGATACGCATACAAAATTCAGCACATACAGTTTGTGTCTCTTTTTTCATGGAAACTTCAGGTGGTGTGTCGTTTAGAGTGTTTGACGGCAAGGGGAGACTGATATGGCATTATTCTGAAAATAACGTTCCTTCGGGACAGTATACCCTGAGAAAAACACTGCCCGCAAATTTAAATGGTTCAAACATCTATGTAATGCATGCAAATGCAGGGGGAAAAAGAACTGTTAAAAAACTTGTGAGTACAAAATAATATTACATGGGTATGCAGTTGAATCCAGTACACCCTTATGTCACAATTCCTAAAGTCATTCCGGTATTATTAGAGACCGGAATCCAGCTTTTTAAGTACCTAAAGGCATGGATTCCCGCTAAAAGCATGCGGGAATGACGATAGAGATTTTACTATATAAGGTACTTGAGTCAACTGCATACCCATGTAATATTATTTAAACGGCTCTTCAGCGTTTGCTGAGAAATTCGGAGCTTTTTAGAACTGTATTCAAAAAATAACAAACCGCTTTATAATTACGGAAGAATTAATTGTCAGAGCATAGATATACATGCCTGATGAAACCAGATTTCCTTGTTTATCCCGGCGATCCCATGAGAAACATTTCTGTCCCGGAGCCATTTTTTGTCTGTTAATAACTGTAGCGACACATTTACCGGACAGGGTAAAAACCGATAAAGAGACTTCGGAAAAAGTTTGCAGTGAAAAGCTGAAAAATGCCTTTTTAGAAACCGGATGAGGATACAGGTTTACAGCAATACCGGATTGAGAGACAGACGGTACCTTATCTTTAACAGCAATAGAGCCTTCGTAATAGGTATGCAGAATGGTAGCATAATTACCGGCCGTCCATATATTATTGCCGTCAAGTGAGTAGATCAGTGTAATTTCCCTGCCGATTCCAATCGGACATTTTTTCCACGAATTACCGCCATTAGCTGTAAACAGCAGGGTATCGGTACCGGTGGCCGCCCAGCCGGTGTCCGTAGCGGTGAAGTAGAGTGATGTAAATGAAAATCGGCCGGGAACGCGGGGTGAGATATTTGACCAGGTAGTCCCGCTGTCGGTTGTTGCAAGAATTTTGTTGTAACCGCAAACCCAACCGGTGGAGTCATTCAGAAAGTACATTGTGGTCAAATCATTGTTAACGGTGCTGTTTTGCATCTGCCAGGATATACCTCCGTTTCCGGTGTGTATAATTGTGCCGTTGTTTCCCGCAGCCCAACCGTTTTGCTTATCCACGAAAACAATATCGTTGAGGGGGGGAATGGTGTCTATGGAGTCAACAGAGACACTGTGCCAGGTGGAACCGCCGTTTGCAGTATGGAGCAGTTTCCCGCAGGCATAGCTTTCTTTACCGGCGATATACCCGGTATCGGGAGTGATAAAAAACAGTGCGCTGCCGGTGAAGGATGTGGCGCTGCTGATGGTGTCTTCTTCCCATACAGCACAGCCGTTGTCGGTGGTTAACAGAACAGATGCAGTATCGTTGCTGAGAAGCAGACGACCGTGTTGTTGACTGAAAAAGAAGATATCGGAGACGGTGAAATGGGTATATGCGATTGGAACATAGACCGGTTTCCAGTGGTTGCCTGCATCATTTGTTGTATACAGCATCGGACCGCTTATTGATGGTTCATGCCAGTAACCGCCGGCCCAGCCGATCGTGTCGCCGGTGAACTGCATGGCGGTAAATTGTGAGGCAAAGGGCATTTCTCCTTTTGAAATGTATACCCAGTTTTTACCGCCGTCAGTTGTTTTAAGGATACGTCCGTTGAATCCCACACAATGGCCGTTGAGATTATCGGCAAAATGCAGTGCTGTCAAGTCGCCGTTTTTAAAAACGACCTGCGCTTCCCAGTCGGCACCGCCGTCAGTTGTTTTTATAATGGAACCAAGGTGGGTACATACCCAGCCGGTATACCTGTCGGTAAAGTAGACAGACTCATAGATACCGGTGCCGGCATCGGAGAGGATTTTCCAGCTCGCTCCACCATCGACGGTTTTCAAAATAACCCTGGCATAACCTATTAACAGGGGTAACCCCCCGACAGCCCAGCCTGTATCAGCATTACTGAAACAGATATCCAGAATATTGTTTAAATCGTCCGGTGTCTCATAGGGGGTCCAGGTACTGCCGCCGTCGGTTGTTTTCAGGATGGTGCCGGGTGCACCGCTGGCCCAGCCCGTATCCGGATTCAGAAAAAAGAGCGTGTGGAAGGTATGGTTCGTATCGCTATATAACTTCTGCCACTGTTTCCCGCCGTCAATTGTTTTAAATATTTGTGTGTTGGAGCTGAAATAGCCGGTGTTGGTATTAACAAAAAAAATGTCGTTATAAGAGTCGATACCGGCAATGAGGTATTTTTCCCAGGTACTGCCGCCGTCGGCTGTCCTCAGAATAACCGCTTCGTTTTCTGAACTGGTGCTGCCAAGAATCCAGCCTTTAAGACTGTCTGTAAAGAAAGCAGAGTAATAGTAGTGATTGATCTCACTTGAAATAATTTCCCAATGAATATTGTCAGCAGTCTTAAGTATGATACCATGTTCACCGACTGCAATGGCTGCTGTTTCGTTCAGCGTGGTGACCGAGGTGAGATGGTATCCTGCGGGTAATGGATTTTTCCAGTTCCAGGCAAGTTCGGCTGAGAATGCCGCAAAGCATAAAAAGGAAAACAGAAAATTGACTTTTGATTTTTTCATGATACAAACATGGGTATGTTCATTTTATTGACGGATCAAATCCTGATGCCCGGATTTTCTTACGAATCAATTTCCTGCGGGTGCTGCTGATAGAATCACCTTTTCTTGTAAGGTAGATATGATAATCCCGTCCGGCGGATTTTTTATCACCCATCAGTTCGTATACTTCGGCACGTTTCTTATAGGCTTCGGTAGCGAGCTCCGCGAATATCGCAGGCACCCGGTTAATATATTCGGAATAGTCTCTGACAGCTTCCTGATACTGACCGGATTTACGGTAGCAATCGGCGCGTATACCGTATAAATTGAAATAATTGATATCAACCATAATTGCCGTATCGAGATTACTGACGGCAGCGTCATAGTTACCATGTTTATAGTAGAGCACTCCCTTTGCAGTATAGGGGCCTGCCCATTTGGGATTGTATGAGAAAGCCTTTGTAAGATAGGCAAGCTTCTCGGAAGAGTCTTTGGCCTGAACCGCTTTCCTGAACCATTTTTTGGATTCCGTGGTATCAATCACCGGGATTATGGGAGAGAAGCTTGTAGTTTTACCGGAGACCTTGCCGGCCATTTCGCGGACAATAGCCGGTGTTGCCTCAGAGAGCACTCGTTCGATCGCATATTCGCAGTCAAGTGTTGCTGTGTGGGTAAGTTTACCGGTGGCAACATCTATCAGGCGCAGACTTATGGTATAAAGTTTGCCGATTTTACCGACAGCTCCTGCAACCATGTGCGTTACTCCGAGAAGCTGGCCCACTTCAACAACACACGCATCTGAAGTACACCCGGTTTGTTGAAACCCCTGTTCTTTCAGTATTTCATCCATCAGACCGCGCTCAAGTACCGTAAAAACGCCGGTGTTGAATAGTTCGGCTCTGATTCTATCGGTAATAATTGCTGAAGACGATTTGCTGATGCCCCGGCATTGCATATCGGTAACCGCTATCTGGTAGCGGGTTGTATCTGCGCGGTTTGACAAGGAGTCACGGTTTGCTGCCAATACCGTGCTGCACAATATAAACAGCACGATGAGGAGTGTCGTGCATTTGAATGATAAAAGGTTATTCATGGCATACCATTTTCCCGGAAAAGAGGCGGTGTTACTTATCGGTAAACTTTCCAATCTTTCGATTTTTTCTGCATTTAAACGGATCAAATGCCCTGCCGTTCATGGCGATATAGACACCGTTAGGTGCAGTATTTAATATACCAAGTGCGGTGCCGATATTAAACACCGCGTCACTGGATTTAAATCCTGCAGGTTCGAGTGCACCGGTGAGGACGATTTTTTTATCGGTAATATCGTAGAGTGCTTGTGCCGTTTCGATCATGGTATCGGTGCCGTGAGTGATAAGAATCTTCGATTCTTTACATTGTAACACATGCCGGTGTATCTGTTTCCGATCCGCGTCAGTCAGATCCAGACTGTCTTTACGCAGGAGTGATTTAACGGTATAGGTAAAGGAAATCGGCATGGTCACCAGTATTTCTTTAATACTGGGGAAACCGACTTCGTATTTACTCAGTTTGTCAAAGTAGACTTTGTCGATGGTACCGCCGATGGAGAAAATTTGTATATGCATGGTGCATTCTCACTTGAAATTACTGATGTTGTAAACCAGATTTTACTTATAGTAATTGTTTATTGTGCTATACTTCTCCGGGGGCACCCTCCTCTCCTTAAATTCCCCGAAGGGGAACTTTTAAGGTTTAATTTTATTATAATATTGTTATTACATAAGTCCCCCTCCGGGAGATTTAGGGGAGAAGGGAGCATCCCAGCAAAAATAATTATAATTTTTTACCTTTCATTATACCAAGAATAGTATCGTCGACTTTTGCCATACCTATTTCACTGATAGCGCTTAAATTCTTAATGGTTTCTTCGGCGGTTTTTCCGACAAACCCTTCATATTCGGTAATACCGTGATTATTAACCGCCATGTATGCGCTTCTGATTGCGGAATCGGCCGAACTCACCACTTTCAGGGCACAGCCGCCTTTTGCCCCGTCACACAGCATACCGCCCAGATCACTGATAAGGTTGTTTACCGCCAGGGTGATTTTTTTCATGTTTTTACCCGTAAGCTGATAGACAATTGCTACGGCAGCACCGACCCCGGCGGCAATGGAGCAGCCGCACAGAGGGGACAGGTCACCGGTAAAGCATTTAATATAGCTGTTTATCAGGTGGGAAAGGGCAATGCTCTGGAGCACTTTTTTTTCGGGTATGTTGAAATATTTACCCACATTAAAAGGTACCAGAATGGCGACAATTCCCTGATTACCGGAACCGCCGCTTGCCATGACCGGAAAATTAAGTCCGGCCATCCGGGCATCACTGGCCGCACCCACGATGATTTTACTTGATGAAAAAATATCGTCTGTAAGATAGCCTTTTTTTACCAGATCCACGAGATAATAGCCGACCTTTTTCAACTGTTTCCCCGCTTCAGCGGCGGAGAGATTCATATCAATGCCCTGTTTGACAAAAGAATAATCGTCTTTATTCATTTTTCTTACCGCATCAATCAGTTCGGCAATAGTCATCCGCTTTAAAAGTTTTTTATAGGATTGTACTTTATACGTTTGCATTTTTTCCCGCTGAGAGAACAGGACGTTATTGTTCTTTTCAAGATAGATACAATTCGTATGATTGTGCTCGATAATTGCACGTGCCGTTTCATTCTTACTTTTCACCAGCACCTCAATGTAGAGGATGGTTTTGGAAGGATCGTATGAAAGGCGTGCTTTCTTAGATTGTATCAGTTTACGAGCTTTTGATATCATTGCCTTTGAAACGGTCTGTAATACTTCCATTTTTAATGCAGGTTTTTTTATAAGAGCGCCGAGAACACCGGCGACCAGATTGCCGTGTAGTCCACCGGTATTCGGAATAGTAACCGCCATGCCGTTTTTATACACCCCGGGATCCACGGTGATTTTTATTTCGCTGACCGGGCCAGCTATTTCATTGGCTGCAATACTTGCTGCATACGCTACAGCAATCGGCTCGGTACAACCGAGCGCCGGATACACTTCATGCGTTAATACTTCCTTGAGAATATTCACGAAACCTCGCTTTCTGGAGTATCGGAAAAAATGTAATAACCATGTAAAATACATCCTTTATATATTTTGTTACAGGAAAATGATGGGAATGACTATTTTCATCGCCGGTGTGGGGAAGCGCTCGGGTAAACTGTTAATAATCTATTATTCCGGTATAAGAGACACATACTATGACGGATCTATCCGCTATTATTAAAAAACAAAAGGAATTTTTCGGTTCGGGAAAAACCCTGGATATATCCTTCCGTATTTCCCGGCTGAAAGCGCTTCAGCGGGCTATCCGTGAAAATGAGGAAAGCATCCTGAAGGCTCTTGCTGCGGATTTGCGCAAACCCGCTTTTGAGGTATACGGTTCTGAGATTGTACAGGTGCAGGATGAGATCCGCTATGCAATTAAACGGGTAAAAAAGTGGGCCCGGCCGAAACGGGTGCCGACCACCATTATCAATGTACCGGGGAGAAGCTATATTCAGCCTGAACCGTATGGTATAGTGCTCCTCTTCAGTGTCTGGAATTATCCGGTAAACCTGACTTTTATACCGCTAATCGGGGCGATTGCCGCCGGTAATTGCGCTATTGTAAAGTTATCCGAGAAATCCGAAAATACTGCAGCCTGTATTGCCCGGATTATCGCCACTATCTTCCCGCCGGAGTATATTACGGTCATTGAGGGTGGAGCGGATACCTGTGAATCACTCCTTGCACAGGAAATTGACTATATCTTTTATACCGGCTCAACCGTTATCGGTAAAACCGTCATGGAAGCCGCTGCAAAAAACCTGATACCGGTTACACTGGAGCTGGGCGGGAAAAGCCCCTGTATTGTCGATAAAGAGGTCTCCCTCAGTCTTGCCGCAAAGAGAATAGTATGGGGTAAATTTTACAATACGGGTCAGACCTGTGTTGCACCCGATTATGTTATTGCGCATAAGGATATCAAGGATGATCTCATTGGGGAGATGCAGAAGTATCTGGTTCAATTCTATGGTGACGATCCTTACACATCGCCCGATTACGGCCGGATAATAAATAAAGAGCACTATGAACGGCTGGTTACTTATCTTCAAAAGGGTACCATTCGTGTAGGCGGTAAAACCAGAGAAGAGGAGCGTTACATTGCACCTACCATAATCGATTCCGTTACCTTTGACGATCCGGTTATGCAGGAGGAGATCTTCGGGCCGATTCTGCCGGTCATAACCTACACGAACCTGTCGGAGGTGATTGCCCTGATAAAAAAATACCCCAAGCCGCTGGCCCTGTATATATTCACCGACAATAAAAGAAATGAAAAACACATTTTAAAAAGTATTCCTTTTGGTGGAGGATGTGTCAATGACACCCTCAGTCAGTTTATGGGAGTTTATTTGCCGGTCGGCGGTGTTGGTGACAGCGGAATCGGCAGTTATCACGGGAAGGCAAGTTTCGATACCTTTTCGCATAGAAAAGCTGTCTATAAGGGGTCGACGCTGATTGACATACCTTTGAAATACCCGCCTTTCGGCACCAGACATACATTATTGAAGAGGTTGTTTGGTTAATATCAACGATTAGTAACAGGAGGTATTGCCGGTGTCTGTTTCAGATGAGAAGAAGAAAATGCTTACCGGGAAGCTGTATCGGCCGGAGGATTATGCCTTAACAGATGAGCGTAGGCGCGCTGGAGAGTTTATTTATGAATATAACAATACACGGCAGCATGAGCGGGAAAAACGACGTTCGCTCCTTGAGGAACTGCTCGGCTCTGTCGGTATAAAAACAGAGGTTATGCCGCCTTTTTACTGCGATTATGGCTATAATATTCATATGCAGGACAAGGTATACCTGAACTTCGGCTGCGTTATTCTGGACTGTAATACGGTTCGTATCGGCAGTAATGTTCAGGCCGGATCCTATGTACAAATCTATACGGCATACCACCCCATTGATCCGAACATTCGTCTTGAACGAAAAGAGCTCGCTGCACCTATCACCATCGAGGATAATGTCTGGATTGGCGGTGGTGCAATTATCTGCCCGGGAGTTACTATCGGTGCCAATACTACCATTGGCGCAGGCAGTGTCGTTACCAGAGATATCCCTGCGGATGTTGTCGCGGTGGGCAATCCCTGCCATGTTATAAAAAGAGTGAATAAAGAAAAGTAGTATGATTGCACTGACTGGCGTACTATTTTATAATTAAGAAAACGCGGCAGTACCGGTTTGTAGCGTATGCCGGTCCGAAAAAGGCTGTTTCCTATGAGTACTATTTCAGTAACCCTTTCGAGTGATAAAATGCTGGCCTATGTATCGGGTACGCTGGATGAAGATATTGCAAAGGAAGAACTGTTTAAGCGTATTAATGCTGCACTGTTTGAAAATAATATTCTTTTTGGGATTCAGGAAAAGCTTGTTTTGTCGGTTGTAAATGATCTGCTGGAAAATAAAAAAATTGAAGAATCAATTGTGGCAATAGGGGAGTATCCCACGCCGGAGAAACTTGCCGGTGCACGATTCCTGGTGCCGACCTATCTTGAGAGCACGATAAGCTCCGGTATTCCGGAAGATATTACAGAGCCAGTACAGTATCACCAGCTCTGTGAGTTTATTGCAGAACCCTATATTGTCAAGGAGAATGAAAATATCGGAAAATTCAGGGCCGGGGAAAAAGGTGAGACCGGACATAACGTTCTTGGTGATGCGGTCGGTACTCAGACAAAGATGCAACCGCCTGATGAGCTCGGACAGGGACTGATTACCCAGTATGAATCGCTTGATATTGTCTCTACACTTAAAGGGGTCATTATCCGCAAAAAGAATCATGCCTATGTTCTTCCGGTTAATACCGACGGTGCGGCAAAGATCAACGTTTCAAAAGACCGGTTGAAAGCATATCTTCATCTTTTCCCGCCCGGACCGGATGGCGCTGTGGTAACAAAAAATGATATCATGCGATTGCTCGGGGAACGGAATATTGTTCATGGTGTCAAGCATGCGGTTATTGATGAGGCGCTCGCAACGATTAAACGAACCGGAAAACGTATTGACGGCGAATGTATTGCCGAGGGAATACCACCGGTGCCGGGTGAGGATGCCCGGGTTGATTACCAGGTGAACCTCTCCTTTTCGCACAAACCGAGAATTACCGAAGAGGGGCGTGCCGATTATTACAGTATCCATCTCTTTGAGAATGTTGATGAGAAGCAGACGCTTGCCAGGATTATGCCGTCGACAGATGGGACGCCGGGTACGGATGTGTATGGTATGGCAATAGCCGCTCCACCGGGAAATGCTGCTGAGCTTGCGGTAGGTAAGAATGTTATGACTCTTCCGGAAGATCCGACAACAATCATCTCGGAAAAATCCGGTCATGTCTATCTGCGTGACGGTAATCTGCTGGTTGAAGAGGTGCTGAATATTGAAACGGATGTTGATTTTCATACGGGTGATGTTGATTTTGTCGGGGATATTTTAATCGCTGGGGACGTTAAATCAGGATTTACAGTAAAAGCCGCCGGCAGTGTCAGTGTCGGCGGAACGGTAGAAGACGCAGTCATTGAAGCCGGTGAAAGCGTTATTGTGCATTCGGGATTTATCGGCAAGGGAAAGGGGAGAATCAAAGCCGGTGGTGATGTGGTTGTCAAACATGTCCGTAATCAGACTGTTATGGCGCGGAACAATATCATGATCGATGGTGAAGCGCTTGACAGCAACCTGTTTGCCGGGAACGAGATGTTTGTTGAGATAAAGAAATCGTGGATAGTCGGCGGCACCGCAGTGGCACGTAATAAAATACAGGCCTATGCTATCGGTAACTCTTCACACGTACCGACAGAAGTGGCTGCCGGCATTGATCTGTTTGTGAAAAAGATCCTGGAAGAACTGGAAAAAGAGATTGCGGATCTGGAAAATGAACTGAATATTATTGCAATGAATGAGAAAAGATTGACGGAGCAGAATTTAACCAAAGGCGAGCTGGCAGACGAGCAGCGGTTGATAAACCGACAGCTCAAACGATTGCGCCAGGAACATGAAAAGAAGATACAACAACTGCAAAAATATGAGAAGCATTATAAAAAAACACTTTTTGATACCAAAGGAACCGTGGGAGTTATAGATACGATCTATCCGGGTGTGACCGTAAAAATCGGCAACCGGAAACATTTTATTAAATCCGCAATTAAACGGTGTCTCTTTTATGTCCATGAAGATGTCATTCGATCGCGATCGTTTACTCTGCAGTCTCTTCCTGAGGAACAGTAACCTTTTATGTTTGATATTTTCATTCCTGCGCTTGATACGGCAATCTGGTGGCCCGGAATAATACTGCTGGGAGTCGGTATAGGTTTTCTTACCGGTATGTATGGGGTCGGTGGTGGTTTTCTGTTGACCCCTTTTCTGAAGATAGCCTTTGGCCTGCCATATCCATCTGCCGTGGGATGCAGTATACTGCTGATTTTCATGAATTCGATTATTGCGGTATGGGGGCACTGGAAAAAAAAGAGTGTCGATTTTCTGCTGGGCGGTATTATGGCAGGCGGCGCAATTGCCGGTACTGAAATCGGCGTCAGAATGCTGTCTTTACTGCACGGAATAGGCAGTGTCGTCATCAATGGAAAAAGTATTCATGTTCTGGATATTGTGCTCAACTGTCTGTTCCTCCTGTTAATGATGTGGGTCTGTATCTCCATTATCAAGGAGATAGCCGGGAAAAGGAAAGAAGCGGAGGTTAAAACAAATATATCCCGCTGGCTGCTCGCCTTGAAGATACCACCGCTGGTGAGATTTACCCGCAGCGGTATTGAACAAATGAGTGTTATTATCCCCATTATCTGTTCATTATTTGTTGGAATTTTTACCGGTCTCCTGGGTATCGGCGGCGGTTTTATTAACCTTCCACTGCTGATATATGTTATCGGCACCCCGACACTGGTGGCGGTGGGAACCAGCCTGTTTACCATAAATTTTGCCAGTGCATACGGTGCTTTCCGTCATTTCAATGAAGGTAATGTTATTGTTCTCATTGTGGCTCTACTCTTTGTCGGGTCATTTTTTGGTGTGAAACTGGGAATTATACTTTCACATCGATTCGGCGGAAGAAGAGTCAGGCTCTCCTTTATTTTTATTATTTTGACTGGCATGGTGATAGTTGTTTTCGATCTTATTAATGGATTTATCGGATAACCAGGGTGTACAGTGAGAATAAAATGATACCGGTAACTACAGAAATAGCTCTTAACGACGATGAAATCCGTTTCGATTTTGTCAAAGCCTCAGGTCCGGGAGGACAGAACGTCAACAAGGTTGCAACCGCGGTTAAGCTCTATTTTGATATCGATAGCTCGTCATTGCCCGATGAAGTAAGAAAGCGGTTGCACATCATAGGCGGCAGACGGGTTACCGGTGGAGGTATTCTGGTTATCAATGCTCGGCGTTATCGAACCCAGGAGCGTAATCGTCAGAATGCACTGGATCGGTTAACAGCACTTATAAAAAAAGCCCTCCGGAAACCAAAACCCCGCAGGCGAACTAAACCTACCGCGGCATCCCGGGAAAAACGGTTACAGAAGAAGAAACAGCGTGGGGAAGTGAAAAAGATGCGACGGACTGTTGAACCCAATGAAGGGTTTGCATAGTAGCGGTGTCTTGAAATAGCGTTGTTGTTCCTGTTCTAAGGCCGGAAATGATGTAATAAACTATAGTGACTGATTGTACAATATTAACGCGCTATATCGATTCGAGCAGGGAAATTGATATTACGGTGGTAGTATTTATCTTCTCTGTATCAATAAATCTTCTGCTACTAACTCGATAGTTCCTATGCAAAGGATCTTAAGCCGGGATTCGCTATAATTCCGCAAAACGGACAGGAACTGGTGACTGTTGATCTGGAAGAGAACGGTGCTCCGGCAACGGCTTATCTGAATGCTATAGACGGTGTCGGGCGTGAAGACCTTTTTTATGGATATGATGAAGATAATACTGCAACGGAAAAAGATGATATTGATTACATGATGAGTTTCCTTTGCTGAAAGCAAAGCCGAACGGAGGGAAACGGTTTGTTATTGCCTATATAAAGTATTGGTGAAGCTGAAGATTATCGATATTACCGGCAATCAGGATGGGAAAGTAATCCACCATCATGGCTGGCAGGTGAGAATCCCAACTGGCCGGGGAATTATAAGGTCAGGTACTGGTAGCCGGGGTGGCAGGCAATTATTTACGGCAATGATAACTCGTATCTGAAAAAGATCATCGATGCCGGATTTGACGGTGTATATCTCGATATCATTGATGCCTTTGAATACTTTCAAAATGATGGGAAATGGTGGGTGCCATATTAAAACAGCCGTTATGATTGGGAGACCGCTATTAAATGTAAAAATGAAATACACAACAACTCCATTATAAATAAAAAGGCCGCTCAAATGAACGGCCTTTCTTATATAAAAGGTTATTGCCCTTTTATTTCACCAGTGTAATTGCCTTGTTAAATACCTTCTTATGCTGTCCCAGTG
>CAZIYW010000121.1:0-15700 GCA_964543525.1 uncultured Fibrobacterota bacterium
CATAATGGTTAAGTATAAAATTCTTACTGTAAAAGTGAATACAAATTTATTATGAGATGTGAAACAGCAAAACGATCTCAGTCTATATTGTACTATAAAATCTTTCCAGTAACAAGTGTTATGTCATCGTTGAGGATGCTGTTGCCCCGAAAGGAATGGATATCTTTAACGATATTCCTAAAGACCTTCTGAGCGGTAGAAGGAGAGCGCAATTGATAACAATAGCGGAGCTCATTACCAGAAAGGTCAGAAAGGGTAACTGGAATTTAAGACTGATTTTCATGGTAATGTATTATTGAAGGAAGACAGGCTCTTTATATTTCAATCGTTACATGGAAATAATATCTTTATTTATAGAATACAATAGGAAAAAGAAATTAGCGACACATTTCGATGCATGTTTTCCCCGAGACGGATATGAGAAATTACTTTTTGTAAATTTACGGTACCTGCTCCCCGTGTGACCTTGAAAATATTTTGACTTGTTTTATTTTACCGACTTATTTTATCTCCAGACAAATATGTTCTTTTCCTTATGCAAGTGTCAGGGAATCCCGTGAGAATCGGGAACGGACCCGCCACTGTATTCCTGATTCCGTGGTAGGGAATCAAGGTTATTCCAAAACCGAGCCACTGTCCCGCGTCGCGTGATGGGAAGGCTGGAAGAACCGGGAAAGTCAGGAGACCTGCTTGGATAAGGTACCACCCCAGATCAACTTCCGGGAATTAGGTTGAGAAAGGCGGCGATTTACGGCCACAATAAAATACAGCGCATGCATAACGTAACAGGCTTCACTTGCTCTGAGTTATGTTCTCAATGCATTAACAGAAAAACAGGCAGCACCTGTTTAAATAGTACATGAAATGTGAATATGCAGCAACGTAAGAGTGAAGTTGAATGAGACGATTTTTTTGTATTACATAATATGGGTGTATACGGGTGATAATGAACTTATCACTTTTTACACGGGCGCATAACGGGCGCGGCATAGCAATACGAGGAAGTAATCGGCTATGGAACCGCCGAAGTATAGGGTTACCCGGGATTCAAGTTATCATTGTAAAATATCTTTTTAGAAAAACCGTATATTTAAGCAGATTTCTGGACAGGCATGTATTAATTTTTATCAACGTAAAATTTTGATTAGCTTATTGTTGAAGGAGCGCCTATGAATTATTTCTGTGCCGCTATAACCGGCATCTGCTTATTTTTGTTACTTTTAAGTTGCAGCGAATCAGACAAGGGAGTAACTGTAAAAACGTTAATACCTCTGGATCCAGTGACCTATTATGACACTGTGGAGATCGATAGAGACACGGTAAAATCAGGGACCGGCACAAAAGACAGTGTTCTTGCCGATACTGTGACGGTAATTTTACCCAAAACCGACTCTATTTCCTGGATAATGGTCTCCGGGATCACCGTGTATGATACGACCTATGTTATACAAACCTCGGTCGATTCAATCACGGTGACGAATTATATTATTCAAAAAGTGATTTACGATACAGCATCATCATCCGGTGATACGCTCAGTGATACGGCAGTCGTTGATACTGTGGGTACCCATTTTGAGATATTTGTCGTAAATAATAACAGTATGGGCATTATCGATACGATAATCGACAGCGCTGTACTGGCGCATGACACCAATTTTGTCACATCCTATGTGATGGCTACGACCTCGGATCCGGCGGGCGTGAATGATAATCTGGGGCTGGCCGCAATGGACTGGCTGACGCTTGATACGGTTTTCTCAGGAGGGGTTGATCTTTGTCCGGTTCAGAAGAACAGCAGGATTTATACATACAGCGGTAAGGTATATGTGCTTGAGAAGGACAGCATTAAATGTTTTGCCTCACTGCGGAATTATGCGGCCGGTACTATTGACACCTCAGTAGCGATCGGTACTGATTTACGTCATATTTCTTTTGTTAATTCGCAGAAAGCCTATATTATCCAGTATACCAACAGTGCGCTCATAGAACTGGATCTTACCAATTTCAATGATAATCCGCAGGAAATGATAGGCTGGGCAGGTGTGGACAGTCTGCCGTACATGGTAGACGCGGAGATATATGAAGGAAAGCTATATGTCCTGTGCCAGCGATTAAAGCCGGGCCCGGATCCGGCGCCGGATTCCCTGACGGGTATTGTCGTTGTTATTGCGGTGGATGATAACAGCTTTGTGGACTCCATACCATTGACGAAGAAGAAGCCGATGGCGATGGCTGTTATGGACGGTATGCTGTATGTTTCGTCTGCGGGTAAGGCGGATACTGCTGACGGGGGAATTGAAAAGATCGATCTTACCACCAATACCCTTGTTGGTGATGTCCTTCTTGAAACGGATTCAACTATACAGAATCTCTCGGATATCGTGCTGCTCAGCAGCGTGAAAGGGTATATCAGGGTTACCTCGCCGGTGAATGGGAGAACGGACCTTTTTGAATTCAATCCCGCCACCGGGGCGGTGGGCGAGCGTATATTTGTTCTGAGTAAGCCGACCGGTGATGTTGTGTATGACGGCAGATTTCTCTATGTCGCCGACAGGAATGCAACCAATCCGGGGGTCGTTATTATTAATCCTGCGCATAACAGTATTGTCGCCGGTCCTGTATCCATGGGTGCATATGCGCCGAATTCATTAACCGTTATGACCGTATCAAAGCGATAACCGTTTGTTTATGACCAGTACAACGAATCGTATATCGGGACTGCTGCTTTATGTAACAGTCCTTTTTTATTGTCTTCTAACCTGCACCAGGGTCGGGGACGCTACCGGAAAAGAAAAAAGGATACCGGAGCGGATTATTTCACTGGCGCCGAGTATCACTGAAACATTGTTTGCTCTGGGTCTTGGTGATAAGATTGTCGGTGTAACAAGTTACTGTATTTATCCGCCGCAGGCAAAAGAGATCACGCGGGTAGGCAGTTTCATGTCGCCTAATTTCGAGGCCATGGTTTCTCTGAAACCGGACCTGGTTGTGCTTGTTAAAGAAGACATTAAGGTGACCACCTTTTCGGAAAAAAAAGGATTGCCGTATTTGACAATTGATAATCATAATATTGAGGCGATCCTCGGATCTTTTATAAAGATAGGAAAGGCATGCGGCAAAACTGAGGCGGCGCTGGAACTGGTGGAAAAAACCAGAGGCCGTATGGATTCCATTGCAAACCTGTCCCGGTCGGATAAATATATGGCGTCGAAGCCGAAGTTTATGATATGTGTGGGCCGGGGCGGCATTGGAGCGGGAGAGATATCGACAATATGGCTGGCCGGAGCCGATACCTGGTATGATGACATTATTCACGCAGCAGGTGGAGTAAATGTGGTAAAAGACTCATCCATGAGTTACGTTACCTTTTCAACTGAAGGGGTTATCCGATTAAAGCCGGATATTATTATTGATGTGATGACTAATATGTCTGAGTTCAACAGTGAAGAGATTAAAAATGACTGGCGGAAACTGGCCACGGTTCCTGCTGTGGAGCATGATATGATTTATTGCCTGAGCGGGGATTATGTTACTATACCCGGACCGCGTTTCGTGAGATTATTACGGGATATACGGGAGATAGTTGAGGAGTACTATACCAAAACCCCGGGTTTCGTATATGCGTCAAAAAAATAACTACCCCTTTCGTCTCGGCTGCACTTCGTTTGTATATCCTGATACGATTGTACCGAATGTGGAGAAAATGGCCCCTGTTGTTGATGATATTGAGATTGTGCTGTTTGAATCCCGGGAGTATTCTAATTTACCCGACCCGGAAACGATATCCGTACTTGCCCAACTTGCGGAAGAATACGATATTACCTATACAGTGCATTTCCCGATAGATATTGATGCCGGTTCAACGAATGCGCTTGATCGGAGAGCTTTTATTGATCAGGCAGCGGAGATTATTAACTTAACACGGCCGATTGAGCCGTACGGCTATCTGCTCCATTTCCAGGGAATATCGGCGGATTCGTCCGGCAAGGAACGGGAACTATGGCATGACGGATGTGAAGAGGTGTGCGGTAGTATAGCGAAAATATCAGATTTCGACAGCGCAAATATATGTGTGGAGAATTTAAAGTATCCGATGGAGTGGCACCTCGATCTTGTTGAAAAGTATGGGTTTTCACTGTGTATCGACAGCGGCCATGCAATGCTTCAGACAAAATACTGGCAGGATATGTTTACCGGCTATATTCATAAAACACGGATAATTCATCTGCACGGGGTGCGTGACGGTAAAGATCATCTCTCGTTAAGATTAACTGATCCGGAGAACATTAAACGGTTGTTAAATATAATTGAAAAGTCGAAATATAACCATGTCATTACACTTGAATTGTTTGATACGGATAGTACTTTTGAATCATTAGAAGTTTTGGGGGAGTTATGGCAGGCACTACATTGATTGTCGGCGGCGCGCGGAGCGGTAAAAGTACGTTTGCACTCTCTATTGCCGAAAAAGAATACAGCCGTCGGGTATTTATCGCAACGGCAACCGCTATTGATGATGAAATGAAGAAACGTATTGAGGAGCATCGGGAAGAACGGGGAAACGGTTATACCACCATTGAAGAGGAGGTGCATCTTACGGAAGCGCTCAAAAATGTGCCGGATACCACTGAAGTAATAGTAGTTGACTGTTTCACCGTGTGGCTGGGAAATGTGTTTTTCCATTGCGGCGACGATGCTGTTGCCGTGAAAGAGAGAGTTGACAAACTGATTGCGTTTCTTCCCGAGGTTACCTGTGATCTGATTCTGGTAACCAATGAGGTCGGCTGCGGGATTGTCCCGAATAATGATCTCGCGCGCTCGTTCCGGGACATGTGCGGCTATTTGAACCGGGGGTTGGCGGAGAAAGCAGATACGGTATATCTGTGTTCGTGCGGCATACCTGTTAAGATAAAAAGTTAAAAGGTTAAAGTTGAAAGTTAACAGTTCCACTTTGAATCCGGAACCCGAAAGGAGCAGTATGTTGGATTTTATTCCTTCAGTTCCTGCAGTGGAGGATGCAGAGTTACAGCAGAAAGTTATTGCTCGTCTGAATGACCTGACAAAACCGCAGGGGAGTCTGGGCAGGCTGGAAGATATTGCGCTGCAATACTGTATGTGCCGTGGCAGGGCTGATGCATCCATTGATAAAATGAAAGTATTTACCTTTGCCGGGGATCATGGTATCACCGAAGAGCGCATTACCCCCTTTCCCGGTGAAGTTACGCAGCAGATGGTGAATAACATGGCAGGGGGCGGCGCAGCGGTCAGTGTCATGTGCAGGAATGCCAATATTGACTATGCAGTCGTTGATATCGGTGTTAATGCTGATTTTAACGGTGCGCCGGGTATCATTTCCAGGAAAGCCGGACGCGGTACGAACAATTTTTCGAAAGAACCGGCCATGTCCTCCGGGGACTGTGTGCGCGCCGTTGAAGTCGGCATGGCGCTTGGCGCCGATGCACAGGCCGATCTCGTCGGCGCCGGTGAGATGGGCATTGGCAACACCTCCGCAGCATCCGCGCTCTACAGCATGTTGCTTGATTGTGATCCCCGTGATACCGTTGGTCCAGGTACCGGTTCTACCGGTGAATTGCTTGAGAAAAAAAAGAGGGTTGTCGTATCAGGGGTTGAAAAACACAAACAGGAATGGGACGGCACGCCATTTGACGCACTGCGCCGAGTCGGCGGCTATGAAATAGCCGGAATTACCGGCTTGATTTTCGGGTGCCTGTCAAAAAAGGTTCCCGTGGTTGTCGACGGTTTCATCTCCTGCGCAGCAGCGCTGGTTGCAATGCGCATGGACCCGAAGGTGCGCGATTACCTGTTCTTTGCTCATGCATCTGCAGAGACATTTCATACAGCCTATCTCGAAAAGGAGCATATCCGGCCCATACTGTCGCTTGATTTGCGGCTCGGTGAGGGTACAGGCGCAGTACTTGCAATGCAGATTATAAAACAGGCAACGGCCTGTTACAATGAGATGGCAACGTTCAGCGCAGCAGGGGTGAGCAGGAAGATTACATAGTAAACTCTGTTTTTATCTTGATCTATTCATAGATTTCACCACTAAGTCACAAAGTCACAAAGGAATACAGAGATATGGATAATAATGATTAATTTCTTTTTAAATTCTATCCGTAATAGATTATTTAAATAATGATATCTTATCTCTTAAATTTCAATAACTTCGTGTCTTGGTGTCTTTGTGGCTATGAATAATCCGGGTTATCAGCTTCCTGGCTCGCATTGCATTAAACCCATTTTATGCGTATTAAATGTAATCCGGTTTTGTGTGTAACTTCATTTGCATCCTTTCCAAACTCCACCGGCTTCTTACCTTCGTCTTTTGCCAATGGATAAAATCTGCTGTATGCCTCCTCATCAAATGAATACGCTGCACCAAGCTTGAGGCCTTTTAAAACATCTCCGTACCGGGCCTTTTTTATTGTATATGCAGATTATCCCGGGCTTGTATCCATACTTGCAATATACTCATGCATCTTTTTCTCTGAACCGGCGACTATTGCAGAATCGCCTTCGCATACAAGATTTACCGTGCCGCTTCTTTGTGCAATAAATCCAAGAACCTTACTCTCTTTGTCTCCCATGTATTTCTCCGTTTGTTTGTGTAACAGTATAAAATATCTATATGTGATGAATGCTCTATTAGTTTTTTTGATTTTTGTGGTCTTTTAGGCGCGCAACGTAAAGGATTTCTTCCGTAATATGCCCGAAACGCAAACGAACGGTATCACCGCTCTTTTTTGCATATTACGCAAGGAATTCCCTTGAATAAAGCCGCGTTTTACACCGGCCTTACTTATTGTATGGGTATTTAATCCAGTGTATAAAAAGTCAAATAAGTGTCGTGAAAGGAATATACAACGTTTGAGCAAGGTTTGCTGTTGTCAACTATAATCACATCCCCGCAATGCCTTTGTCAATGGCAAACTTGCTCTGTTGTTTATTGTTTCTGTGACAATTCTTCTTCTATATCAAAAAGTACCTCCCCGTCTTTTAACCAATATTTTTAATTGTCTTTTCTCTTTCATATTTCTTAATTAATTTTGTTATATTGCCGCCCTCAGAAGCATAACCAATTATTATCTCATCTGCCATTTCTACCATAAACTCGTTTCTTTTCCTAGCTGTTTCTGATGTTACTCGAATTATCTTTTCATTAAAAGGCGTCACAATCACAAGCCGTTCTTTTTCAATTTCTTTCAATAGACTGTCATCTATTTTTTTAAGAAGGCCTCGCGCTAAAGCAAGAATTACCGGTTGCTTTCCTTTAAGCAAATAATGAAAAACATCTTTTTCTATCCGGGAATGAAAACCGGAAATGATACATTGATTAGATTCCCTTTGATCAATTGCCCAGTCATAAACTTTAGCAACAATAGAAGAAGGGTAGCATCGAGAGCAGAGAAATGCCTTCTTATAGTTATTAAGAATATCCGTATTGCCGATTGTATACATGACTCATGACGCTTTTAAAACATCTTGAAGATATGAAGCAATACGAGGCTTGTTTGTTTCAAGGCTGGAAAATTGTTTACCTGAAACATCGCTGAAACGGGCAAGAACCTTACGGTTAATATTCTCCTGATTTTCAAAAATTGCAAGGCTCTGAAAAGAGAGCCCCCATTTCTCAAAACTGAGAATAGAGATTGTAGCGTCTCTTGTACGGTCATCCGTGTTTAAAGCAAAGATAAACAATTGTTTTGACATTCCATTTATTCTGCAATCAACAACATAATTACCCGTAGGGTCGTGAGTTGCTTCATACCAGTCGAATTTACGGCGGTCCTCAGGCACATTTTCCGATATGCATGCAATGAAATCCTCCCTGAAAGTCGATTTAACTCGCTCTCTGGAAAGAAAAGACAGGTCGGTGAGTTTCATAAGAGCCTGTATATAAGAAAACAAAGCATTTCCATAATCTTCATTAATGATTTTTGAAAAAAGCTCACCGTCACGATTAGATACTGAATATGTGGAGAGTGCATTATTAATTACCTTATTACGCGTTCCCTGCTGAAGCTGCTTCTCGTCTATATCATACGTAAGGTGCATCATGGTATGACCTTCATCAGAAAGTATCCAGGAGCCGTTATCCTGCTTTAATACAACAGATAAATGGTCGCCATCATCAAACATGAATGGAGTGAAAACTCGGTAACGCTTAATTCCTTCCTCCTGCAAGCGAATTTTTGCCGACACCTTCTCTTTGAATTCTTTCTCAATTGTTTCTAATTTCATATTTTCATTCCTTCAAAAAGGTTTGTTTGGTTACCAGGCGCTACCTTAAATCCGCAATCTTCTAACATACAATCAAGCGCGGAATTCATGTCCGAATAACGGTCAGTAACCTCTGCGAAATGGTCTTCATACGCTCCAAGGTCCTGATAACGCTCTGATGCAGTATGCACATGAAAATCGTAAAATGAATTTCCTTCTATTCTGTTCGTGTGCTCGTGGCTTTTTCCATTATACCGCCGCAAACGGAAAACCACATTAGAATCTTTTGAAACAACGCCCAATATAATAGAAAAATCAAGAACATTGAAATCATTCTGCCTTAACTTTATAACAAATTTATTACCGTTAGCACCCTCAACTTCCATCTCACGACTTTTATGACCCCGTTTCTGAGACAAAACAAGATGAGATTGATAGTCCGCCGGAACAGGCTTGACCTCTGAAATCAAAGCGGATATCTCTTCATCGGTGTAACGGGTTGGCATGGTTTCCTTTCGATGTTTTAAAATATATCATAAGCAAACAAATAATATCACTGATTAGTTAATCATCTTCAGAACCGTAGCGAAATTTAATATCATAATTAATTATATAATCGGTTTCATCTTTTGAAAATCCGTAATATTCAGCCAGCAAATAGTCAAATTCATCAATGATAGATTTAGAAAGCCTTGGATAATATTCATCGTATTTTACTTTACCTGTTGACTTATAAAAAGCATTTTTACGCCTTTTGTTATTTTCTAAATCAAGCTCAAGTTGACATGCAATTTTATTCAGAGATAGATTGCATTTTTTATTAATTTCAGAAAAATCAAAAGGGAATCTGGATATTTCACGAAAAGATAAATCTCTGCTATTTGAAAAAGTTAAAAACCACCAATAGAAAATATTGCTTGAAAGTATACCAATTAATATTTGTTTATAATCATCGTTTTTAACAAGCAGATTTTTTATATGTGAAGATTGGTGCTTACCTTTTATTTCATTCCAGAAATAAGGAGGTGAAGACATTGCCCTTATCCAATAGCGAGGAGCATTATGATAATATACATATATTTCACCATAAAGTTGGGATTCAAGAGGTTTATATTTTGATAATTTATTTAAAATTTTGGCATCTTTGCATGTCGCTGCTTTTGGGAAAGCGTTCTTATAGTCTAGCTTAATGTTTTTCCCGTAATATAGATTTGGAAACAAAAAAGGCCGGCATTCACTATTCCACCTGTTGTATCTAGTTGTAAAACGATTTATAACTTTTCTTTCATTTGTTATATAAATGGCTAATCTCTGATCTACTCCTTCAAATAATTTAGAAGGTCGAATATCAAAAGAAGATATCCATATTTCCCGCTTTGCAAAAAGATTCATCAGATCGGACATTCTATCGGTGCAAAATGCAGAATGAGGTACAATCATACCTGTTTTACCTAAATTTAATAAAATTTGTTTATTTCTCTCTACTACAAATGCGTATAAGTTACCGCAATTAATAGTCGAATAATTAAACAAAGTATAATTTTTAATAACCTTGCTATATTCTACGTATGGCGGATTTCCAATAATCACATCAAACCCGCCTCTATGAATAATCTCATAAAACTCCGCGAACCAATGAAACGGCTGATGACTTTCCAGCCATTTCCCATACTCTTTTTCATTCTTAGTATATTTCTCACCGTATTCTTCAGCAAGGCATCGGCTTAATCTGTCATTTAAAACCTTAAGCCTTTCCTTTAATTCTCTTTTTGCAATTTTAAAACTTTCTTCCCCTTCGTCCTGGGCTGTTTTAAATCTTTCGAAGGCCATACTCACCAGCTCTGCTTCTTCAATGACTTTTTCCGCACCGCCCCACAAATCCATTTTACCGACACGGCTTTCTTTAAATTGGTCGATGGTTGCGTAGCCGACAAGGGTGTTCCCGGCGCGGATGTTGAAATCAATGTCTGGTAATGGTTCGAGTCCGAGGTTTTCTTTGGAGTAATCCGGATCGACTGTGCCGACAAGCTTCAGAAAGAGTCGGAGTTTTGCTATTTCTATCGCTTCTTTCATTATGTCAACGCCATAAAGGTTATTGAGGATTATTTTCTTGAAAATGAAATATTGAATGTTGGGATGTTGCGGGGATTCGATATCAGCGATAACCTCTTCGAAAAGAGTGAATTTAAGTTTCTTTTCCCGGCCGTTTTTTGCTTTTAGCCGTGTGTCGTCGCAGAACGCGTGCATTCTTTCGAGGCAGGCTTCATAGAGAGGTTCGAGAATATTAAGGGCTGCGAATAAAAACGCGCCTGAGCCGCATGTGGGATCGAGTATTGTTATTTCCGTGAGGACTTTATAAAAATGTTTGATAAATTCAGGGTCTGTGGACTCTGCGATAGCGTCCTGAGCAAACTGGCGGATGTCAAGATTATAGGTTATCAAGTCATTTATAGAATTTATTTCGCCGTTTTCTATCTTCTTTTTTATCTCAAAATGGCGTTCACGTCTATACACAACTTCCCGCCATATTTCAGTAGGCAAGGCGAATTTTTCATCCGCAGGTTTATTCCATGCCTTTCGCCTTTCAAGCAGGTCAGGGCTTTCTTTGTCAAGACCTACTGCAATTTCCTCGGGCAGTTCAAATTCCGTGCCTTTTCTGACAGATTCATAGATATAGCGGTCAGGTTCTTCTGATAATATATTCCAGATAGAATCATCGCCTTTAAAAGGTTTTGGATACTCTGTCTTGACTTTATCGAAAAGGAACGGGATTATGCAGTTTTTTGATATGTATTCTGTTATATCTTCTTTTGTGTAATAGGCGCCCATAGCAGCCCGGTCATTGATATACTTCTCGAAAATATATCCTATAACATCTGGATTTATCTCCCTTCCGGTTGCTTCCGGGCGGATGTCGAGGTGCCATTCATACCGGTCGAAGAAATAGAAAATTTTCTCAAACGCCTCGTCTTTGATTTTTATTGAATAGGTCTCTTCCAACTGATGAACATCGAACAATCCTCCGTTAAGGTAAGGTATTTGTCCGAGCTCCTCAACGATTTCAGGAGGCCTGCTGCTGCCTCCGAACCCTTTATGAAAGAGTGTCAGCAGGAAATGTTTATAAAAGGAATAAAATTTTCCCTTGCCGTATTTTTCCTGTGTCTTTTTTAATTTATGCTTTAAATAATCCGTATCATTGTCAAGGAAGCCTTTTTTCTGAATGAAATAAATAAACATTAACCTGTTTAACATTAAAGAGCCATACCATTCTTTATCTGCCTCCTGCTTTATTCCTTCTATAAAGTTGAGGAATGCGGTATGGTGCTTTTTGAATTCAGTATAGAATTTCTTTGTTACCTTTTCTGCATTTGCGCTCAGGTTAACCTGGACGCGGGCGACAACGTCAACAAGGCCGATCTTATCCTCTTCTTCAATCGAAAAGAAAAGACCTTTCAGTTTCTGGAAAAGAAGCTCGGGCTGCTGGTGGCTGTAATAATGCGTCTCTTTTACGACCGACGGTTTTCCCGGTTCTTTTATAACAAGCTGCCATATCTGATGTGTTTTGTCTTTGTCCGAATAGATAATCAAATGGTGGAAATACATTTTACCGATTGCATTGTCTATTTTTTTCCTTGAAGCATATGGCGGGATTAATCCGTTTTGTGAAGGGGAGCAATCAAGAACAATAAAGCCCCGTTTTTCGGCTATGCCTTTTAATAAAAAAGTTTCTTCACCAACAGTTATCGGCTGCTCGGTCATTACAGTGTCCCAGCCAAGTTCATTAAAAAGCGTTTTGAAGTCGAATTGTTTTATTAAATCAGCAAAAAAGCTTCTCTTTATACTCATAAAATCTCATAGCTCCTTTATACCGAGAGAACATATAATCTGAGGGTCCCGGAATTTAGGTTCTTCTTCAGACACACGGCACAGTTTGTCATCTTCTCTTAAAGAAACAACAAGATTTGCGAGATCATCGTCAGAAACACCGGCCTTCAGTTGTCGTCCCAATATTTCCCGACCTAACTCTTTCAGAGGGTATTTATATATTTCATCGAATGCTTTCTTTAATTCTTCTGTAATAAAGAGGGTGTCCCTAAAATTCTCGAAATACCTGTACAAACGCATATACACTCTGTAACGAACGCTTGATTTTTTACCGAGTTGTCCTCCTATGTTGCTTTCTGTATCCTTTATATGTTCCACCCCTTTTGCAACTATTGCATGATGATTGGGAATTTTATATTCGGGTTGTGTATCAGGGGCGCATTGTGCAGCCCGCAGAATCGTGAACTGTGATTGAGAAATTAGTTTACCTTTCTCATCTAGCCAGGTTAAAACGTCGTTATCATCGTATGTTCTTGCATAAACAATGACGCCCGGTTTTGTTTGATGTTCGCGTTTTTTTGTTGCGTATACCACATTTGGCAAGTTGGGTATTGTTTTCAAAAGAGAGTTGTCGGAATCTGTTGCATTTTTCCATATCTGATATGCGTAAGAAGCAAGGTCGACCTCGTCATCCTGCGCTTCATCCAATATTCCGGATTTTTCATTATAAAGATCATGGATATTTACAGGATCGCCGTCAAAGAACACTTCGTCAGAGCCGACAACTTCGGCGTTCTCTCTGATTCTTGATCTTAGCCTGGCGCGAAGATTTATTATTTGATCTATTCCATGTTCAGGTAAAAAAGAGTAACATAAGATTTTATCGGATTTCTGACCTATTCTGTCAACACGCCCTGCTCGTTGAATAAGGCGGATAAGAGCCCAGGGTAAATCATAGTTTAAAATAATGTGAGCATCCTGAAGGTTCTGCCCTTCGCTGAGGACATCTGTAGATATGAGTACTCTAATCTCATCTTCAGGTTTCACAATATCTCTTTTTTCATTACTTTCAGGACTGAACTTATACGCTACAGAAGTTGGATTTTCATGGTCTCCAGTGACGCAAGAAAGGCTGTTTATGTTTCGTGTCTCGAGCTCCTCTTTTATATAATTGGCCGTATCAGCGTATTGGGTGAAAATTAAAACCTTCTCATTTTTGTGGGTTTTACAGATAATATCATAAAGCACATTTAATTTTCTGTCTTTTTTAGCATCCCAATCTTTTCCCTTTTTAATGATTTTTATTATCTGTTTGCAATCCTCCTGTAATAATTTAAGAAGGCTTTGATTAAAAAGTTCGCTCCTTATCCATCCGAGCGAGGCGGATTTATGGCCCTTTAGAATTTTATAAGCATTCTCTGAATGTTTGTAATATTCATTTTCGTCTGTAATAAGCTCTTTAAACTGCACATTACCTTCATCGTCTTGATCTTCCAGCAAATCATCAAACACATTTGCTTCCTGAGGACCTATAGGTAATGGTAGTTTATTTTCTATTGCATATATAAACAAATAATTTCTCAAAACATGCCTTGTAAGAGAAAGAAGAAATGCATAACCGCTGCTTTCGAGGCGTTTAAACAGGTTTGTCCTGCAAAATCCCTTGAGCCTGTGTCCCGCTCTCGATAGATTTTCCTGTATCTGTTTTTCTTTTTCAGTTGGCTGTATTGGCACCTTATCGTCAAAATGGTTGCCCAAACCATATCGTGGCAGATTCAGGTGATTCAATATGTCTACCACATCCTGAGAATACAACCTTGCGTATTGGTCGTTTTTGTCTGTTAAGCTGAATGCAAATTCAGCTTTTTTTGGAATCCTGTCAGGAAAGTATGATCGCCTTCCGTCTGAAAATGTAAGAAAATGCCGTTTTTTACTTTCATCGAATAAGGCATAATTCTGTTTTATAAAGCTCCTTGTCCTCCTGACCATATAGAGCCGCATCAGTTCTCGCCAATCATCAGTAAAGTCGCTTCTTTCAAACGCCGAAAGAGAAGATATCGGAACCTGATGTTTTGCGCTGAATTGTACCTTACCACCTATACTTGAAATGTAGAATTCCGGAACAATACCAAGGTCTTTGTCTTCCTCAATAAACAGCCGCAGTTGATTGGAAAGGTCAAGAAATGTTTTATTATAGGGGGTAGCTGTCAATAAAATGGTTTTACTTTCATTTTGATGTATATACTCCTGTATTGCCCTGTAACGTTTGCCATCGCGGTTTCTGAGATTATGGCTTTCATCTATAATTACTATTCTGTATCGGCGTAAAGTGGGCAGCTTGGATTGTACCATGCTTTGAGAAAGGACTTTAGCTCGTAACTGATATTTATGGACGTAGTCCTCCCACATTTCGGTAATATTCTTAGGGCATATTATAAGCGTTTCAAGAAAGAAATCATCTTCAAATATCTTTGACAAAGCGCAAGCTGTAATTGTTTTACCCAAACCCACAACATCCCCGATTAATACACCTTCGCGCTTATTTAAATGATGAGCAGCAACAAGCACTGCTTTTTGCTGATATTCCAGCAACTCATCCTGAAAAACTCTGGGAATTTTAAATTCTGCAATGCCGGAACGTGCTTCCCGTGATAGATGATAAATAATTTTAAGGTAAATATGAAAAGGATGATAAAGTTTATCAGCAGCCCAGCTTGTGTCTATTATTTCAGCGAGTTCCTCGGAAATATCAATACACCACCTGTCATCCCATCTGTCGTTAAACCATTTCGACAGTTTGTTCGCTGCATCCTGTTCTAGAACATCGACATTCAATTCTCCCTGTTTTGAAAGGCCTGCAAGCGTCAGATTACTACTGCCTAAATAGCCAATTATCGGATTTATTTTATCATCACGGTAAAGCAGATACAGTTTTGCGTGTAATGGATATCGTAGGAACAGCTTAACCTTTACTTTGTTGCCTTTTATTTGCCTTGATAGTCTTCTTAAAGCAATTTCATCTTCTTCAGTGGGCTTGCCTAATGTAAGCTGCTCCTTGAATTCAGTTGCCAATTGTTTTTTTAGTCGCAAGGCTTCTTTATTATCCATTTCCTCTATTTCAGAAATGGAATAACCTTCCTTAATGACCTCATAAGGAGATTTGTTCATACCAACAAGTAAGCGGCAGCAATTATCATCTCCTCCTTGCCATTCGTCGATAAGATATGCTACCTTTTTCCAACCACGAAGGTTAAAATAGCCAACACAAAAGTTCGCTCTGTGGCTGACCTTAAGTGTGTATTCAAGACCATCATGGAAAATGTTTTCAAAGTTGTCGAATATTTTTGGCATTTACAAAACCTGCAATTCTTTTTTAATTACTTTTTCCTTTTGAACCTATGAGAACAATCGTTGCACTGGTAGCCTGTTACTGTTCTTACACCATTCGGTGTATTAATTTTTTTTTGGCCAAAATAAACAATAACATTTTCTGATTCACATTTTGGACATTTTACATTTGACATAAAATTCCTTTCATGCAGAAAAAGCAGGAATTTCCATAAAAAAATGTTATTAATTCCTAAATTGAGCGTAATTTCTATCAAAAGTAAACCACTTTGGGCTGGAAGAATAT
>CAZIYW010000122.1:0-15372 GCA_964543525.1 uncultured Fibrobacterota bacterium
GAGTTGCAGCCGGGGAAGCCATATCTCGTTGATAATCAGGAGGTATGGTCGGGGGTAACCGCGCTAGAGAATGGTAAAGATCTTTCGGTTTATAGGAAGAATGCATTTTTCCCACGGAATAATGTTTTCGGTCTGCATACCGGTATGATGCGGGCCTACAAGCTGGTGAAAGCAACAGTGACACCCTTTTCATATAACCCGGTAACGCGACAGTTGAAAAGGATTAGAGACGCAAAGGTCATTATTGACTATAAAACGGTTGCAGTATCACCGCGGAATAATTATGCTCCACCAAATAGTATAAAGAATATTGCAAGGTCACTAGCGGTAAATTTCAGGGAATTTGCCGTTCAGTATGACAACTATTTTACCAGAAGGGCGACCGAACGTGCAGGATACCTCATTATCACTAGTGAATCGATACAGGGCAGCCTCTCTTCACTGCAGACCTTCATTGACGGGAAGGAAAAACATGGATTCGCCGTGACGGTGGTGACTGAATCGGAGTGGGGCGGTGGTTCGGGTGATGCTGCCGCTGATAATATACGTGCCTGGCTGCAGGAAAATTATGAATCCATGGGTGTCGAGTATGTGCTTTTTATCGGCCATCCCAGCCAGGGAGCAGTACCCATGAAATTAACCTGGCCCGATAATTCCGACCGGCATAAGGCCTATATCGACTATTTCTACGGTGATCTCTCCGGTGACTGGGATGTCAATAATGACGGCAAATTCGGCGTCTGGGGACTGGGAAGCTCGGGTGACAATACCGACGGCGGCTGCGATCTGTTTGGTGAAGTGCATGTGGGCAGGATTCCCGTGTATGGCTCAACCTCCGAAACCGACGCAATATTGATGAAAATACACAACTATTCCATGGCCAATCCGTCCTCTATTGACTGGAGAAAAAAAGTTTATTTGCCGCTGGGTGATTTTGAATTCAATGACGGCGCTACGCTCGGTAATGCCCTCGTAAGCAAAGTGTTTTCACCGAACAACTGGCCCCATATCCCGCTATACGGCAGCTCATGCTCCTATAGTGCAGTCACTGGTAAATGGAACAGTGAGCAGTTCGGCCTGATGATTTGGCAGGGACACGGCATGCCGGATTATACACAAAATGTCATGAGTACCTCGCAGTCTGCCCAGCTTGACGATACCTATCCGGCGCATTGCTACCAGATAAGTTGTCATAACGGGAAACCGGAGCGGTCGGACAATCTCGGGTATGCCATCCTGAAAAATGCCGGGGTGTCAACTATCGCATCGGCGGTGCAGGTGCTGTACAGCGCGACCATGAAGGAACTCGGTACCTCAGGTTCAACGCGGCACTGGGCCTATATGTATGCCAAACAGCTTATTGAAGCGGAACTGCCGTCAGGGGCAGCCTACAATGCGGCACGACCGGAACTGCCCGTAATTTTCAGTACCGACTGGTTAAATTGCGTCGAGATGAATCTGTACGGCTGCCCTGCTGTGGGAGTATTTACCAACAGCGGCAGTACGGTGGCGGAGAAAAGTGTTGATGCAAAAGAAATGCATTACGGCTATACATTTACCGTATCCCCGATACATGGACAGGGTATCCGTTTCCACGTCTCAAATCGTGCACATCGTGGTGGATTCGTCAGTATTTACACGGCTACCGGGGAAATGGTCGCCCGGCAATGCATTCCTCCCGGAGCGGTATCCTGCCGGTGGCATGGCCAAAACAGCAGGAATGCCGTCATCTCACATGGGGTATACTTTGCTGAATGTGTAATTACCGATATGTCAGGAAAGAGCGTGCAGGAGACCCTGAAGTTCGGTGTGCACTAATTGATTTTCTGCGTGGCGGTAACTGCTAAAATCTTGTCAGTTTTATATTCAGGCGGATAGTCCCCCCGCCGTTACGTTCAATTCTTATAACGCCGCAATAGATTCCTTTTGCCGATTCCGTCCCATCCCGGGTTTTGCAGTTCCACCGGAAGAGTGGCTGCGGTGCTGTTATAGCCAGTACTTTTTTCCCGGCTGGGGTATATACGGAAAATCCGGCCTCTTTGACATCAGAGATCGGCATATCGAGTGAGATGATTTGATACGTTCCGAAATTTTTAACCGAGACTGTCTGAACCGGAGAATATGCCGATTTCTGCTTATGTGAATGTTTTATCGGCGTCGGAAGTGCAACGCGTGCGTCAAGAGAAGGATCGCCGCACAGATTATAGGTTTCAGCATAGAATTTACCCCATTTCGGAAGTTCTTTATCCACCTGTATTTTGCCGTAGGCTATAGCCGGTTGTACGCAGGTAAGCTTTTCACGGAACATACCGTCGATAATTCTGCGCTCCAGAATATCATCGGGATCCCAGGTGGATTCGGTTGACGCGCCGAGGAATGTCACCGCGCCTTTTGAGGTGTTGGTCCATGTCTCGGCGAAGCAAGGGCCTTGAAGGGCGTTAAAATCGCCGGTAAGGCAGGCGAAACTGAATACCATGGGATACATCGAGTTGGAAAGGGCAGAGACATTATCGTTAAAGAAGTTTCCTGTTTTCCAGTGATCCCAGTTACCGTGTCCCGAATAGAAAATGAAACAGAGACCGTCATTCACCGGCGAGCTGACCTGTTGAGTCGAGATATCGCCGTCACCTTCGTAGAGTTTTAAATTTGTAAAGAGTGCCGGGCCGAAATAGGTATCCATGATATAATTCATAGGTCCTTCAGCGTTTTCGGCATAGGGGCCGCCTGCAGCGATATAGATATTCTTCCGCGGTACGACATCCATATTTTTCTGCATATAGATTGCCTTCCGGGCAAGATTTGACACACCGTTCGTTTCACCAGCGCCAAAAGAGAACCGTCCAACAAAAATATCCGGATAATAATCGGAACCGTCAACGGCGCCGTACCAGAGGTCATTCTGCGGTGTCCCGAGACTTGAGCTTGAAGTGGCCTGACACATGGGAACCAAAGGAAATCCACCGACAAGGAGCAGGTAAGTCGGTCTGGTATCAGGGTTGGTATAGAGCTCTTTGATTTTGTCAATGATAATTGACTGATTGCCGCCAAGGGTTGCTGCATCAATAGTGGAAACTGTGTAATCCTCTTCACGGAACGAGATGAAATCGCTCAGCGCCGCGTTCATGGAGGATTCCGCCAGTATTACATAGTTTTCCTTGGTACGGGTTGCTCCCTGTTGAATCAACTGTGGCGCATTGGAGAATATCGCCCGGGCAAAAGAGTAGAATGCCGGCGAGGATAGTACCACCGGCTTTTCATGTGATGCATCAATCACTATATCGCAGCGTGTAATAATCTCCAGCGTGTTTAACTGTGGATTATAGGTAAAGGGCTGTATATCTATTTTCGCTCCGTGTACACCTCGGATAATAAAGGGGTCGTGAATTTTCACCGGAGAAGGTCGCAATCCCTGTGACGAGTAATAGGCATAATCCATGGAAAAACGGTTTTGTCCTGTGCCTTCGGATCGTGAGATTCGTTTCTGCACGGGAAAGATTTTACTGGTTAAAGTAACAGTCTCCCGTTTAATGTTACATATAGTAACCTTTGGCATAACAGCATTTTTGCCCAGCGCCCAGTGTATTCTGTAATAGGGAAGATTTGCCTGCCCTTCATCCATTATTTCACCATGATCGGGACAGGATAACAATAAAAAGGTTTCTCCGTCAACATCGCCGGAAATTTTTTCACCGGTGCGACTGACCGGAACAAGTTGGTATTCAGGCAGAATGTAGTGAATGGTGTATTCTGCTGTGTTCCGTTCTATGGTAATGGGAGTATCGGCGGCAGAGAGAAAAAAACATGCGGTAATGGAGAGAAAAGCTATGAAGCACGGTTTCCAACTCATGAATACCCCTCTCCCTCAAAATGAGGAATAGAATGACATAGAAAATTCGGTCAATCACTCCCCACACAGGCTAAAATACAAACAGTGAGCAAAAAATGCATGGAAAAAGTGACAACACCGTAAAACGGATACTGATACAGGCATTAGAGTTGTTGCATAATTTGTTTTTAGGGGTTAAAAAGTGCTTTTTTTAAGTATAAACAGCATATTTTTCATGTTAATTTTAATTATGCAACAAGTCTATTGTAAAGATGGTATCCCGTGCATAATAATTCAGCTTGATGAAAACCCCTTTTATTTAGTGTTTATTTTGTGGTATATTATTACAATATCGATAGCACATCACTGCATTTCAATTTTTACGGACGGTGAAAGAAAGCAGCAACGATAATATATTGTTGTATAAACACTCTTTAGTGCACGCATGGGAGGGGGAGCACATGAATATAACGCATTCGGTTTCACTTTTGTTTGTATACCCACTATTTCTTGTTACCATTTGCCATCAATCTGCAATTGCCTATCCGGCTGAGTATGACAGCATTGTTGCACAACGGGTCGTTGACAGTCTGAGCCTTTCGCAGTTTAAATCTTATATTAAGAGTCTTGCCGATTTCGGAGGCAGATATGCCGGTTCGTCGAGTAATGCACAGGCTCGTGAATGGATTAAGGAGACGATGGCGGATCTGGGGTATGATAATGTTGAGACACAATCGACCCGCAATAATGTGTATTGCACCAAGGTCGGTGCAGTCTCACCGGACAGCATGTATATCGTAAGTGCGCATTTCGACGGTATGAAGGTCGCTGAATCCGCCAATGATGACGGTTCAGGATGCGGGCTGGTCCTTGAAGGTGCGCGTATATTTGCCAATCCACTGATAAAAACCCATTATTCAATACGATGGGCACTGTGGAATGATGAAGAGATTGGACTTCTTGGCAGTAAAGCGTATGTGGCTGAGCGGAAACCATACCAGGGTACCACTGAACCGGTGTGGCTGGGTATAGTTCAGCATGATATGATTCTTTTCGATCACGGCCTGCCGCCGCAGGATCAGCAAATACCCGATGCTGATATTGATGTGGAATACCAGCAGAATTCAACTGCTGCGGCACAATCACTCGCGCTGGCGCAGGAGCTTGTACAGGGGTGTAAAGACTATGCCACGGATTATCCCGCTGATATCGGCAATAAAATGTCAAATACCGACAGCGATCCGTTTAAAAACTATATCGCAGCGGTTAGTATACGGGAAAACTGCCGCCTCGATGAGATCGGTAACGGCTCCGATCCCCACTGGCATACCGCAACCGATCTGTATGCAACCTTTTCGGAGAAGGACTTTCTTTTGGGCTACAACGCAATGCAGATGACGATCGGTACTATCTGCAGATTAGCCGGTGTGTATGATTCGACGCCGACGCCCGTTACGGATTATGAAATACTGAATAAAGCCCGGCCTGTTGTTTCTCCCCATGTTGAAGCGATCGTGATATTTTCGGTACAGGGCAAAAAAGTTGCCGAATCCCGTAATGTGAATAACCTGGAGCGATACCTTCTGGATATTCGAAGGCGGGGAAACCTGTCACACGGGGTATATATTGTCAACCTTATTACCGGCCACGGTACACAACTCCGTTTTTTTAAGATCTGGCACTGATTAGTTACTGTATTTAAGTGCGCTTCCGGAATCCTCCAGAGCCTTTTTTAGAAAGGTGCTCTATTTTATCTATCGGTGTTGCAGTAGTAATGATTTATACTGACGGGAATATATTTTTATGACTATAGAATAATCAGTCATGGAATAATCCGAATGGCCTGTTTTCAAGAGGGAAGAAACATGCGTTTTAAAAACAGAAACACAAAATATCACGAGGCAATAGATAAGATTCATAATGCCGTTGATAAACATTTCCAGGAGCATCTGGACCAGTGGCGGGCGCTTCTCCGGCAGAAGAGTGTTTCCGCCTACCGTGAAGGTATTTACGAGACTGCTGGGATACTGCGGGGGTTTACCGAGGATATCGGCGGTACCGTTTACTGCGAAGGAGATCCTGATTTCCCTATTGTATATGGCCGTCTGGATAGGGGCCGTCCCGGAAACCTGATTATTTACGGCATGTACGATGTGCAGCCTGCGGAATTTTTAAAAATTTGTCGCGACGTTTCTTTACAGTATGGCTGAATAGAAGAGCTGTTGCAGGTCAAATGTTACCGGTTATGACTCCGATTATGGGATATCCAACCGTTTTCATATATATTAATGGAGAGAGCTTTGATACCACCAGAATTGGGATCTGAGAGTATTACCCAAATGAAAATTCATCCGGGAGTTCACTATATGACTGTCAAAAGAGCATTTCTCGCAGGGCTTTTTATCCTGGTTTTTATGGATAATGTTGTTTTTTCACAATATAATACTCCCACCGGTATCGCCGAATGTCTTAAAACAAAACAATGCCAGGTTGGACTATACACCGGTTTTGATGATTTTAAGAATAACAGTCCCGGAATTGCTGCAAAAGAGATAGAAATAACCTATCCCGATGACCCGGGTGAAATAGCAGAGGGCTTTTCCGACGATGCTTTTCAGGTGACTGATAAATCTGGTAACCCCTCAAAACTGGACAGAAAAGCCTGGGGCTTTAACACCGGAAGCAAGGTCTTTGTCAGACATAAAAAAAAGTGGTTTCAGTTGGTGGTGAACAGCCATTTCTGTTACTTTGAAGTACCGCTGCAGGTAAGCCCTCCGATACAGGAGGAGGTACCGGACAATAAACCCCGCAAAGAACCGCCTGTCATTGAAACCCGGTCAATTTTCCTGCTCAACACAACCACCGGTGAATTCGAAACCTTAACAAAAGAAAAAGTCGCCGCCGTTATTTCGGATAATAAAGCACTGACCAGGAAGTTTGAGAAGGATGATTATGCTGTGCTGAGACTGGTGCGGTATCTGAATGATTACTATGGGAAGTAATGGGTTAGGGTTAGGGCGAGGATGCCGGTTTTGTCGATAGGTGAGGGTTATGGCTACAAGATAAGAAAAGCATTCTCCTCCTCATGCTCGTCCTTTTCCTCGAAAAGAGGGCAGGGTTACGTCCCGAAACATCAAGAGACCTTCGATATTCTGTCATATGAAAACGATGTTATTAAATGCCTGATATAATCCTAAAATACTCTCCTCAGGTAAATACACTTTCACTATCATTATATTATTTTACATACCATAAAAATCCCAATACTTCAACACCTTCTGCAAAGGCCTTTCATGAAATCAGTCATCAATTTCATCTCCGAATCACCGGTAACGCAGGCGCTGATCACCTGTGTGGTATATGCCATTTATGCCGCTGTTATGGGTATATCACTGGTACCGTCGGTGGGGCTTGTCGTATATGGCGCTCGTCAGTTCCCGCCCGGTACGCTCTCTGCGGTTAACCTGTTGGCGTTCTGTGGTATTCTGGGTGTGGCGGTCTATCTCTATTTTATAACCGGGGTGATTATCATGGGAATACTGATTCGCATCCTCTCCCTGGGTATGAAGCCCGGAAAGTATCCCCGGGCATCCTTTGCCATGCTGCGGTGGCTGATTTACAGCGGTATTTATCATGTGGCCGGATCAACGATACTTACCTTTATACCCATGACCTTTTTTACCAACCTGTTTTTCAAGCTCGCAGGTGCTGAAATCGGAAAAAATGTATATATCAACACCTGGTTTCTCAATGATGCCTATCTGCTGGAAATAGAGGATAATGTGGTAATCGGTGGAAAGACTGATGTGTCGTGCCATACCTTCGAGGATAACTGCCTGGTGCTCAGCCCGATAAGAATAGGGGAGGGCACGCTTATCGGTACCGGATGTTATATCAGCCCTGGAGTCACTATTGGTAAACGGTGTAAGATAGGTATGTACTCCTTTATACGTAAAAACACAGTATTACCTGATAAAACGTTTATATCCTCTCTGGCAGGAATGCCGGTGCGGGATGTTGCGATACTGGAAAATATCAGGAGTCGGCTGAATAGAAACGGTGCGCGGATTAGGGAAAAGAGCTCTGTTACGGAGAGGAGCAAGGATGGATAAACCAGAACTGCCGTTACGGGTTAAAAGCGGATATGGCATCGGCGATCTGGTTGCGGGACTTGCTTTTCAAACGATTAATTTCCATTACCTCTTTTTCCTCAACGCCATAGTGGGACTGCCCGGCCATCTCGCCGGACTGGTGATACTTATCGGTAAATTCTGGGACGGGATTACCGATCCGTTCATGGGTATGATCGTGGACAATACCACTTCGAAGAGAGGCAAGCACCGGTTCTGGCTCCTTGTTTCGATTGTGCCGTTTATAATTGCGTTTATTTTGTTATGGGTGACGTTCGGCGGCAGTGTGTTGCAGCGGTTCATGCTATACGCGGGAATATTCCTTATTTTCTCAACAGCCTTTACTATGTACAACATTCCCTATGGTGCCATGACTGCCGATCTTACCGAAGACTACAACGAGCGTACGTCGCTTACCGGCGTGCGTATGGTGTTTACTCTGCTCGCAATGATCATTGGTGCAGGTACTACAGAGATTGTCATTGCACTCTTCTCTCCGGCGGATAATCCGAAATCGGCATCCGGGTATATCGGCATGACCCTGGTATTCGGCGGGGTGATGCTTATTGCCGGGCTTGTTGCCTATTTCTCAACCGGCAGGTATGACACAGTGCTGAGTGAGAAAAAGGGTATTGCCATACGGACCTACCTTGCCTCTTTTAAAAACAGGCCATTTGTCATGCTCCTCGTATCATACTTTCTGCTGACCATCGCCACCACCGGGGTCTCATCGGTGTTTGTATACTATGTAAATTTCTGTCTCGGCCTGAAAGGGTTTGCATCAAGTATTATTATGGGAGTCCTGGTCATCTCCTCCATCGCGGCGCTCCCGCTGTGGGCTTTTGTGTCCACACGATTCAGTAAAAAGACGGCGCTGGTATCGGGCATGGCGGTATTCATGGCCGGTCTTGCAGTGATAACCCTGCTCGGTCTTTCCGCGGGAGCCGTTCTGTTTTATACTCCGGTAGTTATTACCGGTGCAGGCCTTTCATCATTTTTTATCGTACTCTGGTCCATGATACCAGATGTGGTCGAGTACGGTGAGCTTCTTTATAAACAGAGAAATGAGGGCGTCTATTACGGGATATGGTTTTTTATTCAGAAGCTCGGTATGGCTCTGGCTTTTCAGATAAACGGACTGGTATTATCCCTGAGTGGCTTCAAGGAAGGTACCGGTGCCAGTGACTTTATGCAGGCAGCCTCGGCAGTTACAGGAATCAGAATGTTGATGAGTATAATTCCCGTACTATTTATTGTAGCAGGTCTGATATTCCTCTTCTTTTACCCCATCGATGCGAAATTTCACGCGAAAATTCGTCGGGAGCTGGGGCGTGGATAAGTTATATAGCGATAAAGATTAAAAGAGTATTATTGGCACATGCAAGACGGAACCTGGGTGGCAGTGGTTGATGAACGAATAGTAAATTTCGGGTGCTATTCGCGGATAAGGGGCTATTAAAGAAAAAGAGCTGCTGCTATTAACGATATCTCTTATGTATGAATCTTTAATAGCCCATACCCGTTACCTGTACTACTTTGATTAATCGAAAATTATTACCATCGACAAACACCCGCGTTCTATCGTGCATTATATAAAAATAAAAAGGAAAAGAATAAAAAAACAAAGCGATTTATTTACATATTAGATTGTAAATTCTATAAAAGATTGACATTACCACGTGCGCTACGTATCTTATTAAAAGTAGTAAAAATAAGGATGCCCGTATGTGGAAATTCATACGGGCTCTTTATTTCTATAAGTCATGATCTGTGTAAAGGAGAAAGTAAAGCACATAATATAAGGAGTTATAGTTATGTATGTGAAAGGGATAATTCCAGTAGCTTTAGAGAACATTAAGTGGCAGGATTACCGGGCAAACAGGACCGGTATGGTGGTGTACTACAATACCGATCCGGTGTCTGAAATCCCGATCCGGGAGATTCCTGAAGAAATCCCGACTGATATTCTTCCCGAACCCAATTATGAGACGGCTACATTTGGACTATATGGGTGCAAACATGCTAAAATGAGAAGTTCCTTTGCAAAAAAGAAGGTGCAGTACCTGTTCTTTATGACCCGGTATGCAGGAACCAATATTGATAAAGCGGAGGAGCTTATTATCACCGGTTTTTACCGTATTAAACAGACGGCTGATGTAAAGAGACTGCATATCAGGTATCTGCATGAATATACCTGTCTGAATGAAGATTCCTGCCTGGCGTTTCGTGCCGATACAGTACATTTTGTCTCGGTGGAGGATGCATTTTTGATTACTCCCGAAATATTGAAAGATTGGGGGTGTTCGTCTCGTATTACCCGCCAGTCAAAGATTTTTCTTGATGAAGAAAAGACCGCGGAACTGGTTGCGTACCTGGAAAGTAAAAAGAATATTGTCGATGTTTACAGTGAGGAAACTGAGCGACTGCTCCCTGCGTTTGATGAGGAAGAGGATGAGGATGAAGAAGATATGGAAGACCTTCTCGAAGATGCTGAAGACTATGAAGAAGACGAGGAAACGGATGCGGAAGACACGGTGAGTGAGCGGGAATCTGAGCAGGTGCGTGAAGTAACCGTTTCTGCGGGAGACAGTGGCGCCTTTACTGAAACCGTTGAGCTGCCGGTTACGGACTCATCTGTTGAAGACGATGAAGAAACGGTTGCGGAGCCTGTCCAGTCAGTTATCGAACAGGGTAGTGCAGAACAGAATACTGTCCCGGAAACAGCGGGTGAGAGATCTGAAGAAACGGATCGGACACCTGATGATGAATCCGTGAATACCGGCTTTTCGGAAATGCCCACGCAGGTTATTGAACCGGAGTCACAGTCTTCATCAACGGATGAAACGGGAGAATATTTTTCTGAAGAGGCGCAGAAAGAAGAAACTGAAGAAGAAAATGATACCTATCATATAGACATGAGTAACCGTGAGCAGTAAGTGAAGTATTTGCACTGTCAATAAAAAAGTTATTGGAAAAAGACCCGGGTTTTAGGGTCTTTTTCATTTAGATGTATAATGGAATCTGCAATAAAAGAGATAGTCGCACGAGCCGTGGAAACACATACCTTTCCCGGGTGTGTTGTGGGTGTTGTCACCCGGGCGGGGTACAGAGACATTTTTTCCTTTGGCAGATTTACCTATAAACATGATGCACCTGCTGTGCGTGAGGATTCCCTGTTTGATGTCGCCTCAATAACAAAGAGTATTCCCACCGGTAGTCTGGCACTCAGGGCACTTGAGCAGGGGAGAATTACTCTATCGGATCCGGTTGTATCTCTGCTGCCCGAGCTGCAGACACGGTATAGAGATGAGATTACCGTAAAACATCTTTTAACCCATACCCTTGATAGTAATCTGCAGTTATCACGCTATAAAGATTTACCGCCGGAAGAAATTTTAGCGGCCATTTACCATGCAGATATAACAAGTATACCGGGAACCGCTTTCAGGTATTGTAATGCAACGAGTATTCTCCTTGGCATTCTGGTGGAGCGGGTATTCGATGAACCGCTGGATACTCTGGCCCAAAGCCACTTTTTCAATCCGCTTAACATGACTGCAACGACATTTTATCCACCCGATGAGATAAAATCAGCGATCGTACCGTCTGAAATTGACGAGTGGCGCGGAGGAACGGTACAGGGTGAGATTCATGATGAGAGTGCCTGGAAACTGGGGGAAATAATGGTACCCGGCTCGGCAGGCCTCTTCTCAAATGTCCCCGATTTGTTGACCTTTCTGGAGATGCTGCTTGGATCCGGTAAATATCGCGGTATACGTTTTTTTAAGCCTGAAACGCTCACGCAACTGTCAACCAATCAGATACCCGAAACGGGAGCCTGCACAGGCCTCGGCTGGGAGCTTAATCAATCGCAGTATATGGGCTCGCAATGCTCAAATCGTACCATCGGCAAAACCGGCTTTACCGGCTGTGTCGTAATGTGTGATCTGATAAAGGGAGTCGGGCTGGTTCTGCTGTCCAACTATACCTGGCCGCATCGGAAAAATCAAAAAGAGCAGATTAACCGGGTTCGGCGGGAAATAGCTGATGTGATTTTTCGGCAAAGTAGCAAATTGGGTTATGGCTAGGGTGAGGATGCCCGTTTGGGTCAGGGTAAGGGTTACGTGTAAAATCCAAGAAAATCGTCCTCCTCGTCCTTCGTTCTCAGCTTTTCACTTCGATATTCGCCAATAGCTGATCGCTATTCATCATTCTCTGTGTTATAGAAGAGACTGAATTATGGCCGTGATATTTAACCCTGTACATTTTTATAACATAAAATGTTATATAATATGATAAAAATAGTGCATAAAACTGCAAAATTGTAGTACATTAATAAAAAAAGAAAATAAACCGGCAGGAGCAAACCGTAATAGTATTAAATCATAAAATGGAGGGAAAAATGAAAACACGAATTTTTGCCTCATTACTACCTATTTTCACACTCATAATACCACTTTCATCATACAGCCAGAATACCCCGTCAGTCTTAAATCAACCTGAAAAGAAAACAACCTACTCACTTTCTCTGGGGAATCAGTTTCATATCAGTAATAACACCCTTTATTTCAGTAGTGATATCCGTGTCGGCGATAGAGTCTTTATTGCAGATTTGAAAGGCAAAAAGATATTCGGCTATGAGCATGAGCTGGATATCTCAAGAATTACACTGCCTAAAATCACACCGGGAATGTATATAGTCAGTATTTTGAGAAAAGGCACGGTAATTAACAAACATCAGATCATGGTAGGTATGTCGTCAAACTAACTTGTTGTTATTAAAAGAGATAAGAATTATATGCAGAGAGGGGCTCCATAAAATGTTCCTTCTCTGCTTTTTTGTTTCATTCGGCATTTTATTATCGGGTAACAGCAAAAGTGTGAATAATAAGAAAAGGGGTGATTTTTGCAAAGAAGATGTGGAAGGATTATTGTATATTTATACAAGGAATATAGAGATATAAGGTCTCAAATTTATAATCAATCTTAATTTTATTTTGAGGGGGATGTAAGTATGAAACAAATTGTATCATTGGCGTTTATTTTATTACTGGTAGTTTCTTCCAGTGGTCAGGATCAGCAGGTACCGCAGGATAGACCACCTGGTGGCCTTAATGTTGAAGAAGCACCTCAATTTATTGTGATTGGATTTGATGATAATACAGAGGCTGCTCCTTTGCAGTGGATTCTTGACTTTATGAAAGACAAGAAAAATCCAACTTCCAGTAGTAATAATCCTTTGACCTTTGATGGGTTACCGATACGTACCTCTTTTTACTTGAGTCCCCAGTACAATGTAAATAACCAGGCACTAAAAGATATGGTAAAGAGAGCATATGATGAAGGACACGAGATAGGTAATCATACCAGCACCCATCCACATAACTATAAAATGAACTCTGATTGGACGAGTATTGAGGAGATACTTATGGTTGAGTCAGACTGGATATCTGAGATAAATGCCTGTACTGACTGGTTGGTAGGTTGTGGTATCCCGGAAGATAAGATTGTAGGTTTTAGATGTCCTTTTCTCGAGTACAGTGCAAGTACGTTCAATGCTTTAAATAATCTTGGCTTTACTTACGATTGCTCTATTGAGGAAGGATTTCAATATAATATGACCGGTTCGAAATTGCTCTGGCCCTATACACTGGATTGGGGTAGTCCCGGGAATAAAATCCTTGTATCCTGGGGATCAAAAGCTGATGTGCCTGAGATTGCCGGTCTATGGGATGTTCCTAATTATATTATGACCGTTCCACCTGATAATCTCGCTGATAAATATGAGTTTGATATGGGATTACGTAAGAGAATGTTTCAGACACAAAGCTGGTTTGATACCACTGCTGGAAAAGTAACAGGTTTCGATTATAATTTATGGGGCCTGGCAGCTGAAGGTGCTTTTGAATTGAAGGCAAATGAATTTCTTGCCATTTTAAAATACACTCTGGATCTTCGCTACGAAGGCAACCGTGCTCCTTTAATGGTAGGTGCCCATACTCAATTTTATGAAGATGCCTGGTCCAGTGTCAATGCACCCAATGCTTCAACCGCTGAAATGCGGAAATCAATTGAAGATTTTATTGATTATGCGTTAACCCTTGATGATGTTCGGATTGTACCGGCAATTAAAATTATAGAGTGGTGTCGTAATCCTATAAAACTTGGTACAACACCGATAAGCCATACACCAATTTCGGATAATAAACCTTTCAAGGCTTCGATAGGGGTAGTAACACCGGAAACTATAAAAATTATTGTACCATCAGCGGGAAATTACTCACTTGATGTCTATACCCTGGCTGGAGAGAAGATAGCGGCTATTCAGAAGGGTTTCCTTACCCGGGGGGCACATATAATTTATTGGCAGGGACAGCAGTTTAGCCGTCAGACTTATCTGGTAACTCTTAAAGGATCTAGGTATAAGACTGTAAAAAGAGCTATATTTTAAATTGATTTCCAAAAGACTCCGATATGAATTAAAATGGCACTTCCACAAAAAGTGCCTTTCTTTTAACACCTCAAATCATTTTTAGTTTTCTATAGAACACCGGTTGTTTTTAGACTGGAAAGTTTTATTTCTTTTCCTTCGATCAGTTTAACCTCCGGAGACTCTTCCTCCTCTGTTGCGGTATCTTCTTCAGTATAAACAGGCTCTCCCTGCTTCTCCTCGGTCTTTCCTTTCACGAAATAGAAGTCGTTAATTCCGCGCCATTTTTTTGACATTTACTAATCCCATTAATTTGTATCAATATCTGAATAACTTATTTTCTCCATAAGCAAATATGCTTGTACCATCATCAGCAATAAATAACTTATTAATGGTTGTATTATTTCCCAATATTTCTTGTGCTATTGTTAAAAAGCAATCATTAGTGTAGTAAACATTTCCTGCGCTATTAATTATCCAGCCACATTTTGAATTTAGCATCACAATATCTGACACATCAGTTGTTAATGGTATGTTATTGAAAATAATCGGATTCCCAGTCTTTGCATTAATAGAAACGAGTAATTCATTATTGTTATTTATTAGAAACAGAGTGTCGCCTGAATAACCTGCTGCCTCTAGCTTTCTTCCGAATAATAGTTCATTATTTCTTTGATTCCAATAAATTGATTCATTTCTATTTTTCCTAAAAATACAAGTATCAGAGCAAGCAAAAATAAGATTACCTGATAAGTTATTTGTTATACTGTAAAGTGTTCCATGTTCACCTAGATAATATATAGAGTCTGCATCAGTAGTATCGAATATACTTGAATATTTTGGGTTTGGTCCCGTTGGACTATATCCATTTAAAGTAATGTAAAGGGAGTTATCATTTGGTGTAACGGTAAAATCATTTGCATAATTACCCCACGTATTTAAATTTATTCCGTCTACTTATTTATATACTTCCTCTTCAGGAGAGA
>CAZIYW010000123.1:0-15172 GCA_964543525.1 uncultured Fibrobacterota bacterium
AGTCAAGAATGTATTCTACCCCGTCAACGTTGACAATGACAAAAGTGTGGTATTCAGTAATAAAATTACCGTCGATTCTAAAAGCCTGGATACCATAATCCCGGAGCAATTTAACCAGGACGGTCGAGATGGGGGCGCAGGCACCGACCTCTCTGAAATCGATATGCTTCTTGATTAACCTGAGCAACACCTTACCCGGGCCGATCATAAACTGCACGAGTGCTTCTTTGCTGTTGGAATACTTAATAACCGGCAACAACGGTGCCTCTTGCGTATCCCGCAATATCGAAAGCATTCTCGTCCGTGTTGTCATATTGTCAAACCCGTCAAAGTAGCAATTGTTTTTCTCTTCCGACAACATGCTTTCCCGGAACCCGTTCTTTATCTCAAAAACGGCGGTCACGGCGAGATAGTGCGTATAGCCTTTTATTTTTCTAACCTTCTCACCGTTTTCAAAATGCCAGAGATAGGTGAAACGGGCGCCGGAGGTTATCAGTTTCCGGTTAATCCTCTTCTTCCGATGTCTTGGCTGATGAGGAGTATCACCGGTATATATGTTATATCCCACCGTTCCCGGCACCGTGTCCCATGAAATATCAAAGCTCTTTTCAGAGTATGTAATCCTGATATTTGACGGCGGGGTTATTTCTTCAGCGCGAGAAACGGAAAGTGCCGAAAGAAACAGAAGCAGTAAAGTACTATTTCGTATCATCAGCCCTTGAGAATGAAATGGTAATTGGAAACACTTGTTAGTTACAGGGTACTTTAAAATAGTTTAGTTGTACAGTGAAAGGTATGAAATGACGAAATTATATGTCGCCGCAATGATGCGGAATGAACGAGATACCGTAACCACGAAAGTATATAATATACGATGATTTCTATTTGATACCAGTGAAAGGATAGACAAAAACTGCCTAGTCACGGCAGAGCTTAAACCCCTTTAAAACCGACACACTGCCCGTCACCTGATCATCAGCATCTTTCATATTAACACAATTTGGATCTCCGGGCAGTGTTTTTGCTTTGGTGCCGTTGGAACCGTACGTATGGATGGTGTTACCGGCAATATCTCTGCACCCCGCTACACTGATGTTTAAAAAGACACCGGTGCTGTCGTTACCGTGGGTATAATCACCGAGCGGAATCCCCAGATAACAGCGGTATACGTTGGCTCGTAACCAGCCGGAGCCGGTAATATTTATCTCGATAGAATCCTGCGGCGGCTCTCCGTTGAAGGTGCCGTAGAAGAGATACACCCGGGGCGCCGGGCCTGTAATGTCCATATCCTCGGGAAATTCAATCAGGATATACCCGTCGATTAACTTTTGCGTTCCCTGATTATTCCATTGTACATAATCGTTCACGCTGACGCCGCCTCTATAGTCATAGTCACGGTACAGGGCCGTGACGAAATCGCTGTCACAGGGTGCGACATTATCGGCGTAAGTAATGGCATTTGACCATTGGCCGACCTGATGTTTAATGGGATCACCCTCACCCACAAAGGGTCTGACCCGTATCTGGATCTGCGATGAGTCCTCAAAAAGGGAACTGCCGTTTGTATAGAATGATCCGTTGCCGTCAAGATCGCTTGTTATTATCAAATTGTAAAAGGACTGAGAATATATGACTCTGTTGATTTAATGTTGTTTTGATGATTAAATTATTCTTATGTCAACAAAAAGTGTCGTTTTCGGGCAAATTTGGGCACTTGACAATATACAATGACCTGAAAAACCTATTAAATCAACAGAATCATATATATTGAGTGTTGTTTTAGAGGCGTTGTCTATTACCGTTGAATAATTTTTAGTCGGTAAAACGTTTGTGTAATAGAACCATCCTGTTGCTTTCCCGGAACGGTCAATTTTTTGTACCTGTGCCTGATATCCTGATACCGAGTCAGCATGATTCGGATTCCATGCAGCTTCCAATATTTTAACACGGAGATAGGAAGTCGTATTCACATTCTGTGAGCCGACAATATCATCATAGGTTTGCCCGGCGGAGCTGCCGATACGATTCCCCGCAACCCCGGGATAGGTATTACTGTCAGGGAGAAGCACTGTCGTTAGATGAGAGATATCCGGACATTTTATTTTGAACGGCTCATCGAGGAGATAGTTCTGCCAGGAATCACCGCTTACAGTGCCGGCATGATGTCTGATTGCTTCCGCACCTTTAATACCATAGCCGGGTATCATATATACCCACAGATAGTAATATTGTTTGTGGTTCAGCCGGTTTGTGGGCGTGAGAAATGCGGTACAGGCGTCGGAAGAAAACGAAATGGAAAACGGATAGCTTGCCTGGTTGACGTCGACAATATTAAAGTATCGCTCCGGCGCAACGGCAATTTCGGCGGTGTCAATGGGACGGTTGAAGGTGATACTTATCGGTACTTCAGGGTCAAATTGTTCAACCGGCTCCTCGTTGTCGTCAACAATATTTTCAGGGTTATGGTTGTTGATGATATTGGACTGCATGATACATAATCCCGGTTCGGAGTGGATTTGAATAGTGCTTTGCATAGGGCCAAGGTTGTTTACCTGCTCACCTTCCATTGTGGTAAGATCAAAGGAGACCTCCTCGATAGCGCGGGTATACCGGGCGTCTTCCGTATACGCGGGGTCGGCATCATATTGTGCCGTTTTAAGCGTGTCATAGATATAAATGGTAGCCGTTGTCAATGATGAGTCCCAGCGTGTCGTTGTATAATAGTACTTGTCATCGTTGTCCCGCATGTATACTTTGAATCGTGTGGGAGCGCCGGCCGAGGTGTCGATAGCTTCTGAAAAGGTGACGATAACGCTGTCACCCCACACTCTGAACATGCGATACTTACCGTCTTCTTTATTGTTGACATGTACTATTTTGACACTCTGTAAAGTATGCCACCGTACCCGCAGGACTTTTTTCCGTTTAATACCGTTGGTAAGAGTGATGCTGAATACCATACCGTAATCCTTGTTCGCTCTCATTTTAAGTGACGGCCGGTAGATGATAGTATCATTCCTGATCGAAAAATTATCAAAAGAAATATCCGGCAGATACACACCTGAGCCGTATTCCGTTACATTGTCTACCTGGAGGATTGGCAGATTGGCAACGACAACCACGCTTTCCAGAAGGCCGAAATCCTCCCGGGGCTGTCCGAAACTGTCGACCGTATTTGTCCAGACTGTAATAATATCCAGATGCTCAATACTAACCTCAAATGCAAGAACGGGGGATTTTTTACCGGTATGTGACTGCACCTGTACTTTAAATCCGGTCACGTCCCCGTAACTCAATTGTAATCTGATATCGGGGAGCACAAACAGCGTATCGTCGTGTACCCATACCGAGGCATTGGTATTGGGTCCTTTCCCGTAAATCTTTTTTTCCGGGCCGGGAGTGAACCATTCTATGTTTTCAACAACGGTATCCAGAGGCTCGGAATATTTGACCCACATAGTGTCATACAGCTCGAAATCTTCTGCCGGGAAGCCGTTTTCATCCATCGTGTTTGACGCAGTGACATAAAGATTCTTCTCGGTGACAAAGGCTTTCGTATTATCCAGTACTATTTCCATCTTATTACCGAGCGTATCCTTGCCCCGTATGGTGGTCGTTATTTCCGCATTATATTCGAAATGGGTAACCGGATCGGCATAAATGGTATCTCCTGCAGTATGGACTATCGCATCAGGTGAGTTGCCTCCGTCAAATACAACCGTAACCGTACCGGAATCGGGAGGTGTTGACAATACATAAAAGGGTGTTATTCCTACCGGAATGTTGTCCAGGCCCGAACCGTCCAGGGAGAGCACATTTGATGCAGTTATGTATACCGGATTCTGCGCGGTCATAAATTGTATGTTACCGTCTTCCTTATCGACCGTTTGTATCTCGCCACTTGCAGCTGAGGCGGTGAGATACAACGTATACAGCGCCCCCGGCTCAAGCCGGTCATAGGGAGTGATACGGAGTGTGTCGGCCGACAGGGTGATTTCGGTGGTGATAACTCTATTGTCCCTTTTAAGAAGCTGTTCGGCAAAAGCAATTTCCTTGTTTGCTATGACTACTATGCTGCCGTTTACCGGAAAGCCGTGTTTGATAATGCCGCTGTGGGGATCAAAGATGTTTGAATAGATAAAGGTGAAGCTGCTGTTTGCCAGGTCAACGGGCTCCATATAGATAGTACCCATTGAGACTGACTGATTAGGTATAAGCACGGGGTGCTCAAACTCTAATGCTTTATAGGCGATATCATCGATGGAGGTATTAAGGACTTCCACCACCACGCCGTTTGCCAGGGGGAGTCCGTTCAGCATGAAAGCGCCTGACGAATCGGTAGCCTGCTGGAAAACGGACGGGATAACATACTGCATATCTTTGTTATCGTAGCTGACTTTTATAAATACATTTGCAGTCGGTAGTGCTGCGCCGTTTACATATAGCCGGTTTTTTATTTTACCGGTAATACTCCCGGTGAGCGGGTATAATTTTATTATCTCCGAAACATCGACCGGAATAGTCAGGGTATCAATATTATTTGCCGCCGTACCCACAAGGAGTTGCTTCTGCGTGTAAGAAGGGAGCGGTGAATCGGTAGTTTCTTTTACAAAGGTGAAATGTTTCTGCCCTGCCGGCAGACCCTGTATACAGAAATTTCCCGAAGAATCGGTCATTACCACGGAAGTAGTACCGTCATTATCAACGTAGGATACAAGAACCGTGTGGAGGTTCCTCCCGGAATAGCCGTCCACAACCGTACCGGAGAAGTTCCAGGTGAAAAGATCGTCATCAGTGCTCAGAATCTGGTCACTGCTGCAATGCAGTAAAAGTAGGGTGAGTGCCCAGAGAACACATGCTGACCGGGTGATGATTTTCATGAGTTTATTCACACAAACCTCCTTTATACCCTGACATGGCAATAAATGCTGCCTGTTATGCTGTCTCTTATAAGGCCCCATCTCTCGTTTCGAGAGATGGGGGTACCGGCTTAACCATCCACCATTCCGGGAGTAGTACCCTGTGCATGGTATAAAAGCCTAAGAGGGTTAAAAATAAACATATATACCGATATTGTTCAGTATCGTTTCCAGGACCGAGACTGCGCCGCCACTGGTGCCGAACGTAAGAGCGCCTTTCCCGATCTTTTCCATTTTTGTCCTGTTTTCATTCATAATATAGGGTGGTGTGTGATACACCAGCTCGCAACCGAACCGGTAGGTGAGCATGAAATGCTTCAGGCTGTAGATGTTAAATAGAATTCCCAACCGGCCCTTGGTTGCCCAGATTTCATAGGTGTTGAATCGCGTCTGCATGAAAAACGGCTCCGCCTCAAACTGCTTCATCTTTTCCATAACTTCGAGATATACTGCCAGACGGATACGGTGAAACACGGCAAATTCCTGAAACCAGCCCAGTTTTACATGAAATTCATGGAGTGTGTTATGAAACGAATCCTTCTGATTGTCGAGGAAATAACCGGCACCGCCGGTGACACCGCCGCTCTTCTTCCCAGGATTACCATTTCCACCAACCCGTATATGGAAAGCAAGGCCTTCTTCATAGCCGATACCAAAACGGTCCCGGTAGTATTTCTCAGGCCTGTTTACCCTCTTTTTAACACTGTGAACGGTTTGATTGACCTGGTGAACCGAGCGGTGGAGTGAATTCATGGCATACTGAATCAAGTCGAGTTTTACAAGACTGTCACTAAGTGCCGCTGTTTTCAGGTCTATTCTTTCGAATCCTGTTTGCAGATTCGCCAGGCTGCAACGCACCTCCTGCTGAAAGGCCGCGATAGAATCCAATAATGCAGACAGAGCCGATTCTGCAGAATCTGTGGAGTCGGCAACGGTGAGTGAATCAACTTCGGAAACACTGTCGGAATTCGTTACCAGGAGTGGCTCCGGGCTCTGCGGCTCCGTGAGTGCTGATTCTTCAGGAAGCCACGGATTTTCCAGGGTATCGCTTTGAAGGGATTCGGCAGCGCCGCTTATCTGAGAGGTTCCGATAAGGAAAATATAACAGAATGCAAATTTCATAAATGTTCACCGTGATACAGGTAAAAGACCAATATCTCTCCCCCTTAACAGGTATCATTCTATTTCTGTCCGATTCGGCCTGCTGCATCAGGACAGATACCCCACGTAATTACAAATCCACTGTTAATTTTACTTACATGCGTTTTCGGGTTTTTATTCATGTTCCTTTAGCTATTGCCCCGGGTCCGGAGTCCCCGAGTTTGCTCCATGAGCCCCTCTTTTAATATGCGCAATAGCCGGACGAACATGTCCCCTCACCTCCGGACATATTAACTCCTGTCGTAATAGAGGACTCCTTTGCGACAGCATATTCTATTGTATCAGTACCCGTTTTCTGTAATTTCTTGCACTTTTTTGTGATATATTAACGTTTTAAATAACTTTTTTAAATGTAGTTATAATTGATAAAATCTGGAACTCTGTGAAAATTGCCGGATTAATCAAGTTCGAAGCTTTACCGGTCAATAAAGGATCCGGAGTTAAAGCGTTTTCAGCGGTAAAAACTCACCCGTGAGCTTATTTCTATGAAAGAGGATGCGGAAGAGCTGATGCAGCTTTTTGACGGTGGTACCGTTAAAATCTGCAAAACACCGGTATGGCACGGGTGCCGTTATCGGAATTGATTTTTACGATATAACAGCCGCTTCCCACCCCGATTCCGTTATTGGATCTGCCGTTCCAGACCAGTTGGTGATTGTTCGATTCAGGGAAGGAGTACAATAACGCCCCGGATAGCGTATAGATAGCTGCAGTATAGATTCTACTGTTACTGTTGATTCTGACGCCTCCTCGATGGGGCAGAACAGTCAGCGTGAAGGTATGAGCTGGGGTTTCAGCAACAGTGCCTGTTATTTTTGAGATGAGCTGCACATCAAGAATGGTTGCTTCATCGTTCTGCACACTGACATCTTCAATAGTCTTCTCAAAATAGTCTTTGCAGGAAAAGGTGACATCATAGGTGCCGCTATAAATGGGCCGGTAATAGTTGCCGTGAGGCATGTCTGCGTACACGTGGGAACTGTCGTCGTCATGGTCTTCAATATATACTTTTGCCGGTAATCCCTCGCCGGTCAGTGAATCAGTAACCAGGCCGCGGATACCGTGGAACATGCGCTCGTAAAAGGTCAGGCAGGGGTCCCGGTGGTAGCTCCACCAGTTGTCAAAGTTGGATTCGGAGAGAGTCTTGGTACTGGACAACTCTACGGTGATTTCGCGGCAATGTCTGAATCGATACTGCCAGTCGGGACGGGTGCCTTTGGAATAATACATTTCCTGATTCCAGTTGCCCCAGCCGTCACCACCTGCGCCGGTGAAATGGCTGCTTGGGCTGTTCTCGTGTACCTCATCCGCAAATTCTCTGCATACATATCGAAACCAGTCGTCATCGACCGTTTTGGTGCTTTTGATTGACCAGGGATAAAAGGCAGCTTCAATGCCACCGTGGTTGTCAATTGACAAAACAAAATTATGCCGGCGCTCGAATGCCTTACATGCTTCAGTTTCAACCTGGGCGCGATCCGCTATGTCCGCGGTGCCGAAAGCCGGCGGGGCCGGATAATCCCGGTTCAAGTCAGCCCCGTTCGCATTGTATCGCTGGGAGCCGAAAACCGTGTTATTGCTTCCCTTATAGGTGCCGTCGGGATTCATAAGGGGACAGAACCAGATTTCAGTACTGTCCACAATACGCGACACTCTGGCGTTCCTTCCGTACTGAGAAAGCAGATAGTCAATCATACGCAATGTAATCATATACCCGGCAGTCTCATCACCGTGAATGGTGGATGAGTGAAAAAATTTCGGTTCAGCCTCACGCTCATCGATGTTGTCGGTTACCTGAAGGACCAGTAGTTTCCTGTTCTTCACAGTAGAGCCTATTTCATGGAGCTTGCACAGCTCCGGATAATCGTTCTCAAAAGATTCCATCAGGTTGAGATAACCTTTATAAGTAGGGTATCGGTCAATGTGGAGTCGTTTTTCAGGCGTGTCATAATCGGACATCTCCGGAGGAGACATAGCCATACCCGGCGGTATTTCGAGGATAAAGGGGTGTCCGGTGTTCTGAAACGCATTGAACTGCCTCTTATTAGCATAGGCATAAACCCTGCCGCACTCAACCTTATCAATGGTTACTATGGAATGAAATCTGTCTATATCCAGTAATGACGCTACATTAAAGGAGATATACACTTCATCACGGTTTTGAAAATAGCTGAAAGCTTTATCTATTTCCTTTTGTGTGGAAGCATTACTTTGAGTGATAAATAACAATGAAATTAACAGGAACAACGTAGCACGTGTACTTCTCATGAGCCCCCTCCCGGGAAAGTATAATCAGGGAAAAACGGGTAATAAACCGGTATATTTAATAAGATATTACAAAATCTGCGAATTATGTTAATTTTCCGGCAATAATTGGTATAAAGTGTTTATAATTGTAAACAGAAATGCGGAATAAGAAAATCGCTTACCAATAATATTATTCACATCGATTGTTACGGAATTACCGGTTGAATAGAAAACTACAATATCATATTATTTTTAATAATTATGGAGGAATCGTCAGGGAATGACCGAACTCACTTTCCACTCACCCTGTTCCAGGATAACGGATACGGATTTCGGCTCGTTCAGATAGGAACCGTCCTGTTTTGCCTGAAAGAAATACTCTTTGTTTGTCTCGGCATCGACAGCAGTACGCACATAGAAACAGGTCGTGCCCATGCTGCTTAGTCGATACCACCAGAGCCTCGGCAGGTCTGACGAAGAGATCACGGAATCACTTATACATTGCGTCCACAGTCCCCGGTTTTTCTCTTCACTGCTGGAATAGAAGAATAATTTCGCGACTGTCAGGGGCGGCAGCCTTTCAGGTAATGATGTTACCTGTTTCGGGATGCCCTTGTACCGGTTCTGTTCAAGAATTGACAGCTTTTCGGTAATAAGCTCTTCCCCGATAAGATGAGCACCGTCCCGGTCAATGTATACGACAGCTTTACCAATGAGACGCACACAGGTGATATCCATCATGATCACATGGGATTCTCCCGCCGATACATTGCCTATGACGGCACCTATCTCCGTATCCGTTCCATGCTCTGTAATAAAGGCGTCAGTTATTTTACCCAGAAACTGGCACTGTACATCTGATACATTACCGACAACGGTGGTATAGCGAACCGGTTTTTCATTGATATCCTTTTTATATTTGATAACAAATACATTAAGGCTGTGGGGTACATGATAGTAATAGTATTCATTGTCGCGCTTGTCGGTGAATGAGCGGGCAAACTGTAATTCGGGAAATATCAGATATTTCCCTTTGACAGCAGAGCGGTTTTTGGTAAGCAGGGCTGCATTGGCATGATCAATGTACAGGTCCTGTCGAGTATATGCGGCAATACGTTCCTGCCAGAACTCTTCGCTGCGTGCGGCAATAGTACGCTCAAGATATCCCGGCAGGGCATATTTGACGATTTTGGGAAGCAGTGCGGTAACACAGTTACGAATCTGATGCCGGAAGAAAACAGAACCGGTAAGAATAATGCCGATAAGTATCAGCAGAAGTGCATTATACCGGTGTTTAATCCATATCTGCCAGCGCGGTATAGTAATATAAGCGGCATGGCACGGATCACCGAATAACCGGTAAAAAAGCGGGGTGACGAGGTGCGGATTCTGTTTGAGCATTTTCCGGCGGGTACCCAGCAGTATTTGAGCAGGTAGTATTCGTTTCAGGAGAAAACGTTTTTTGAACAGGTGCTGATAAAAAGAGAATGCGTAGGCTGAGGCCTCACTGTCGTTTACCCGGTCAATTGGGCCGATGAATTGCGGGATCCCCGCATTCAGAAATGCACCGGCAATACCGGAGAGATGGCTGCTGTTACTGCATCTCCCACCATGGCACGAATTTGAGAATATCAGCCAGGGAACTGCCGGGTTTTTGGCCAGAGAACCGATATCATCTGTAGTAAGGTAGGTTTCCTGCTGAATCTCCCACCCAGAGGTGTTGTCGTCTGCGTGTGAGTGTCCCGCAAAGTGAACACATGAGGCCTGTGCCATTGAATCGAGTATCTTTTGTCTGGTACCCTGTGCAATAAAGTGTGCTATGATTCCCTGTTTTTTTATATACTCCTTTAACTGCATACCTTCTGTATGTGCTGAAGGAAGATTGCCTGCTGGGTCGGCGAGAATCACGACTTTATTTACCGTATACTTTTTAAGACTATTCCGTGCCGTGCCCCGCTGCGTATGATCCGTGGGAAAATAAATAATTGTTCCAATCTGAAAAACCGTACCCAGAAATCCCAGCGACTGCTCATAGCTCAATTCAAAGGGTATGTCTGCCCATTCAGAGGGTATGCGGAAGAGAATGTCTCCACCAATATATTTGCTGAATTCACTGCGAAGCTGCTCCGGAAAAATCGTATTAAACAGGGAGGCGCCGAGTGCGGTAAGCTGAAACATATCTGCACCGGTAAGGTTGTCATAAAAAGAGCGGCACACCTCTTCAGGTGCAAGCTCGCCCGGAACGGGAAATCCCGTCGTGAGACTTTCATTGAACTGATTACGGTGAATGATGTGCCACGACCAGGATTTTTCAGTGCCGGTGACATCGCAGATTAATGAACAGCGTCTTCTCATTGCTCCATTCGCAGAGAGAGGGAGGCGATCTCCTTATTGGCATCCGATACCCGAAGCATATAATCATCAATTGCTACCGCTAAGAAAGATACTAAATTGTTGCGGGTTGTGTTGATAGTTTCGATACATCGGTTTTCTTTTATCAGTTCAACATCAAAGGTATAGGAATTGTTGCCGGTGTTGTCGGTAAGTTTCACGTTAATATCCGCCAGACTTTCATCTCTTCTGACAATTTCAAGGTGAATAGTCATTTTCCCGAGCTTTTTATAAAAAGAGACACTGTCGCTGGTAGTTGTCCGCATAGCAAAAGCAGGACTCTCCGCCTGCCAGGACACAGCTTTATGGATGGTTTCTACTATATACTCTCCCAGTTTAACCCAGATATCAACCGGAGAGACAAGCGGCTGAGAATGGACATGCGTATCAATAATCGTTTCAATGGTTTCAGCATCGAGCACCGGAATAGTTGCCTTCTCGAATTCCCATGCAGCATACACTTCATCCATCTGGTGATCAATAAGGTGTTTTTTCTGTTCCCTGGAAAGCGGTATCGCTTTCAGCCCTCTTTCTGCACAAAGTGCGATCTGCTCCGGTGAAAGGGAGTGGTCAGATTCAGTCAGGTCGGTATGCATTGAGTTAATCTCCATTCCTTCAAAATCTTTTTCATGTTTTTCCGCAGCTTATATAATATCCGGCTTTTTTTCGAGTATACACTGTTAGTGCTCTCCCAGTTAAACATTCGCATGATATCACTCATCGATCGGTTATCAACATAGTACATCTTTATAAAAAGCTGTCCGTTTTTATCCAGTTGCTTAATTGCCAGAGGAAGCGCCTTTTTTACCTCTTCATCCCATTCCTCGGTTTCCTCCATAAGCTTTGCAGGGAGGTTTTCCACCTGAGGTGATGATACGTGCGCATTCGGTATTTTCGTCTCCTGTTTAACTTTTTTAAGAGCATAGCGCCTGCTGATGATATATAAATAAGTCGAAAATTTACATTTTTGTTTGAAATCCAGAATAATTCTTTTCTTATTTGCGAAAATATAAGCAATAACTTCATTAAACAGGTCTTCGGTATCAACAACATATCCCTTCGGGACAATTTTTCCAACCACATATTTAATGATACCACCGTATTTCTGAAGAAATGCCCTGCTTGCGCGGCGATCTCCCTCAATAAAAGCTGTGAGTAAACCGGATTCCACCTTTTTGTGTTCCATTATCTTTTAGTATTAGAGCTGTGGTAATTTAATTTCTTTCACTTTTTTATTGTGCGCCATGGAAATAGCGGTGTAAACCTCTGAAAACACCGATAGAAACCCAAAAAGCATACATGCCTGTGCCTGTTCAGGCCGTTAATAAAATAATATACGTTAAATCGTGGTCTCCGGAAAAAGCAGATTCTCTCACGCAGGTTATTCCGGTTCGCCGATAACACTCAGCACTGTCTATGCTACGCGCTCCGTAATAAAACGGTGTTCGATGAACCGCTATTTTGTGAGACAGAACTTGTGGCGGAATTGTTTTTTATCGACATGCACCGTTATGAAATACACACCGCTGGATACATTCAGTTTTCCGAGATCAACGGTGTAGGTATTGATACCTTTTTGCTGTAACAGTGTTGCCGGTTTCATTATCTGTTGTCCCTTGCAGTCAATTATCCCCAGTGTGACGGGGCCGTTTTGTTTGAGTCTATACGTGACGGTAAGGGTTTTAGTGATTGCGTTGTGAACAACCTTGCCGTTGTGGAGGTTTGCAAAGCTTGACGGATGAACGTTTGTTGGCCCCGGCTCAAAACCGAAATCGTTCTGGTAATCCATCCCGTTGAAAAAGATGGAATCGATGTATATCTCCACGTCGGAGGCCGAATCGAGTACCGAGATAAAAATTTCCCTTACGCCGGATTTTCCTTTGTCAAGCCATCCGTATCCTTCAAGATCCAGAGGAGAATAGCGCTGTGGAGTAAAATAGTGAGTTGATATTTTGTAGTCCTTATAGCTTCCGGTGAGTTCAATATCCACGCCGTGGTACCCCCACCGATCATCCGCCGGGACTAAATCCCAGATATCTCTCGTTACAAATTCCACCCGTACTGTACCACTTCCTTTCGCGCGAATGGTCAGGCCGTCCATGCTGCTGAAATTGAAAAACTCGTTACCTGTTTTAAGGATAGCACAACCGATGCCCGCATAAGGGTACTGGGTGGTGCTGGTGCTGGTTGTCATCTTTATATGGAGTTGATTGTCCTTGACCATGTCCTTGGCATTGGTTTCTCCAATAAGCATACCGTCGCCGTTTTCAATTTTACTGCCGCCTGAGTCATAGAACGCATACCAGAAGCTGCCGCCCGGGGCCGGATCCTCGACCATAAAATACCCATATGCCGCACCGAGAAAACTCTGATCCCCGTCATCGCCATAGTAATTTTCAAAGTCATCAAAAAGAACACCTTTTTCAGAGATTGTCGGTTCCTGAAACGGTGTGTTGCTGTCACCGGGTTTCCACCAGTTGCCGGAGATAAAAAGCATGCTGAGCAGGTTGATGGTTGTTTCATACTCCTCTATATCAAGAGGTTCGGAACGCATCTCATTCCAGCCTTTATTGAGATAATTCTGATGGGCGGCGTCAACCACACTGGCACACATAAAGGGTGCAATAAATCCGACAGAGTTAATGCTTGCATCAAGAGGTGTACCATCCAGTTTGTAGCCTACTGCAATATCGGACGGCGTATTACTTGTCTTGGTTTTCAGCCAGTTTACCATTTTATTACATACGGTTTTTGCGCTCGAAGTGCCGTAATGGCCATAATCCATGGCGATTCGCCAAGGAATTCGGCAGGCATTCCAGTAATAAAATCCATCATTTTCAGTTTCAAGGAATTTACCACTGGGAGGACTGCCATTTACATAAAAGTCAGACAGCAGCCCCGTTGTCGGGGAGTGACTGCTCGTGAAATTTGAAATCCTGGTGTACAGATTGGTTGCCAGAGTGTTCCAGTAGCCGGTACCGGTGATCTCCGCATATGCATGCAGGTGGCCGGTCATCCAGTCTGAAGGACGGGAGTTGTTCTCATGACCCATGCCGTTGTCCCACCAGTCGCCAAACATAATCAGGTTGGTACTTTTATTAACACAGCTTACTTCCAGTCCCTGAGTAATTAAATCTTTCGCAGCCTGGAGATAGTCGGGATCAGTACCACCCCACTGCTTACTGGCAAGAATTAAACCGTACGCTATATCCATATCACCGTCAGTGGCTGAGCCGTGGCTGATTGAAGTTTCACCGGAGACAATATCCCATTCCATGAGATTATCGTTTGTGGCGCTGCGGTGATCATCATAAAACCAGTACATACCGTCGAACAGCTCCTGTGCCTGATCATCGTAACCCGCCATTAGTGCAAATATAATCATACCCCAGCCGTGTGCTTCAGACACGGTAATACAATCATCGACTGTACCGGTCCCTTTGGTATAGATATAATAGCCTCCAGTAGTGTTCTGTGAGGTCTTGAGAAATGAAGCCTTCCAGTACTCATAGAGGTTAATGATATCCTTGTTCATCTGTGCCTGCGATACATTGGTAGGTTTGATACAGTCAGACCAGTTTTTCGCCTGGGGAAACGGCATATTTTGTGAAAATGCCAATGATACTGCCAGAATAATAAGCATTCCTGTAAGGGAAGTGAGCTGTTTTTTCATAGTGTGGTCCTTAAAAAAAATATTAATAACCTGTTATTTCCTTTAATTTTAATCCAAAATTATATAATAGGCTTGTTGCATAATTAAAATTAACATGAAAAATATGCTGTTTATACTTAAAAAAAGGCACTTTTTAATCCTAAAAACAAATTATGCAACAACTCTAATTATTATTTCTAAGGCAAAATTCTGATAAGAATATGGCTGGAAATCAGGAATAATACATTCCATCATTCCATAAACAATGATACACATATCACATTCATCATATTTGATGCCCCTCCCGCACTATAATCTAATATATTTGTACAGCCCCATGTTTCGATCTTTCATAAATCTTATCCAATTGGGGAAAATGTTGTTTTTTAATTGGGAAAATATCAATAAATTTGCTGTATAAGGAATCTACAGCAGAATGTTAATCTTTGTTATTACCTTGGTATTCCCGACTGAAACCTGCAAAAAATACATTCCGTTCGAAAGAGATTCTGAGGCAAGAGGCAGTACTGTTTTGCATTTACCCCGCTGCATAAAACCGACTGATTTCCGGGCGACAACTCTTCCCCTGGTGTCCAGGCAGGATAGGGTCATTCCTGCCGGTTGATTCAGTATGAACGAAACAGCAATTTCTTCATTACCCGGATTGTAATGCGCTGAGACTGCTGCGATGCCTTTAGAACCTGAAGAGCCGATGTGAATAATCTCAGAAATCGGCTCGCCGGGCTTCCACCAGTTTCCGGAAATAGCAAGCATACACAACAGTTTAATAATGTCATTATAA
>CAZIYW010000124.1:0-15132 GCA_964543525.1 uncultured Fibrobacterota bacterium
TCAATACCTTCCGAGCTGTTTGCCTGTACGAAACTAACCCGCCTGGAGATTCAGAACAATTCACTTATGGATTTGCCTCCCGGTCTGAGCAACCTGGTTAATCTGGAGGTGCTCGATTTGCGTAACAACGAGTTACGGGAGTTGCCGGCAGAAATAGGCCAACTGAAAAACCTCAGGATACTTCAGCTCTGGGGAAATAATTTTACCGAGCTTCCCGCAGAAATAGGGTATCTCTCTTCTTTGCAGGAGCTGTACCTGAAGGGGAATCGTCTCAAGGACCTTCCGGTAAGTTTTACCAGGCTGAAGATTAAATATCTCGACGTGCTGGACAATAAGATCTGCAACCCGAACCCGGCAATTCACAAATGGCTGAAAAAATTTGATGACAAGTATCAACGGTTGCAGAAGTGCGTGGGTGAGAAACGGTTTCAATAGTAAAAAAATCGTTGAGAAATATGTAACTTATTGATTCTTGCAAAAAAAAATCTATGCCGCTTCTTTACAAGTTCGTAATTACGGTTTATAAAGGTTATTAAACACCCATTCCCATTTTTTTTACTATTTTTAACAGTAAATTCTGGCTATTTTGTGTATATTGACTATATAATTATATATATGGGAACCGATATAACTTCTAATGTGATATGGTCTTATATTTAGGGGGGGATCATGAGATATCTGCATAGTGGTGCCGTATTTCTTCTGTGTGCAGCAGCCTGTTTTTTTATGTATAATTCCTGTAACAGTAAGACCGGTTCATCGGGAGGGCCATCGGTAAAAAAACTGGCAAACGGCGGCGAGGTTAGTGGGCCGCGGAGTGCTGAAAATATTGAAAAAAATATTGCGATTCTTATGCCGAGGCTGAATCATTATTACCTGAAGAAGCTGGAAGAAAATCCTGGTTTACAGGGTACTATTGAGCTTATTTTCGATGTTGATGCCGACGGGTCGGTCATTTATGTAAACCTGGGCAAATCAACAGTAAAGGATCCTGTGTTTGAAGATGAAGTGCTGGCAGCTCTGAGTAATCATACATTTGATGTATGGACGCAGGGGAAAGATAAAACCGAAGTGATTTATCCACTCACATTTACTTCAAAGAAAAGTGAAGTATCTGATACCTCGGTACAGAAAGAGGAAATAGAAGAAGCTACAGAATAATGGAGTTTATAATACAAAAAAGTATAATGAATTCATTATTGGATTTCCTGACACAGAATAATTAAAGATTATGTATTCGGTTCAACATGTTGCAAGTCTATCTTGCTTTAAAAAGTAACAAAAATGTTTATACGCTTAATTTTTATAAAGTTACTGATAGTACTGCTTGTAATCACCGGTATTGTTTTTTTTATACCGGACAGATTTGATACAGGTTTTCTGTCTGACTCTGCGGTGAAGTCTCTTGATATCCTCGGATATCATAAGGTGTATAATGATGAGTACCGGCACCGGGTTCAGAATGCCGAGCAGATGCGTGTTGGGTATATAGTGCCGATAAAGGAGCAGGAACCGGCTATTGAGGATATGGGACGAATTCGCAAAAAAAATATGCGAATAACTGAAGAGAACAGGAAAACAGCCATTGTGGTAGTTGACGGGCGTGCCTGGGATATTGAAAAAACAGCACAACGGGTCAGAACAAACAACAGGGATGGTGATGCCCGTTTTGTTCTCGGCGGGTACTATATCCTAAAGAACAGATGCGCTGAAGCGGCGGCGGTACTGCAGAATCCGGAGCCGGCGCAGTATACTGAGTTCAGTATTTATAACATGTATGCGTATCTGGGGTATGCCTATTACCGGTTGGGAGTTGAATCCAAGGCGGAGAATAACAGTTACAATTTTTTCAGTTTCCTTGCTAAAGAGCAACAGGCGTATATTGATGGGTTTAAATACGAGCCGAAGAATGTACCGGTAAAACTCTTCAAATATCATTATGCATTGACATTCATTGATTTGGGGCTTTACCTTGAGCAAATCGGTGGCGGTGTATCCGCTACACCCATACAGTTGCCCCGGGATATTGTAGTTAAGGATGATCGCGGCGCTTTTGAATGTGCCTTGAAAGTACTGCTGTCGTTTAAAAAGCCGGATAACACCGTGTATGAGAAGCGTGCATATGTCTATAAGAAACTGGGGATTCAGGATAAGGCGCTGGAGGAGCGTAAAAGGCAGGGAGACAGGTTAAAATCTGCCTTGTACGAAAAGCAGCGTGCACCGATTCGTAAACAAATTCTGACTGATCTGGAAAACAGGAATTTATTGAGCGCTGTATTTAAGGATACCTATGAGAAGGGAATCCGTGTAAAATATTCATCACCCGATAAAAATGCGCAACGGTATCTTGATTCTCTGTTAATCGCATGGAGCAAGGAAACCACTCGTGATGCGCTTGCCCGGAATGCCGGGATACGGGTGTTGTCGTCTGAAAACAAGCTCTTGCTGCGCAATGAAATATATGATTATTGTAAAAGAAAGTTATCGGAGCAGTTGCGGGTAATTGAGGTTGAATATCTCTGGAAATTAATAGAAGACCGTATTGGTAAAAAAGATTTCCGTGCATCCCAGGCTCTGATTAAGCGGTATGGCAGTATAATTGCTTCCAGTCATCGGGGACAGGATTTTCTTAAAGTAAAGCAACGGGTTGCCGCAGCCATGCGGAAAATAGAGTTGCGGGAGGAGCGGGAGGCACGCAGGCGGGAAGAGGCCAGGAAACGGCAGGAAGCAATGAGGGCGTCGCAGACACGAAGAACCTCAACAAAGCGTGATACCCCGCCTGCTGCAAAGGCAACGGTGAAGATAGAGACCCCGCAGGAGGTAAAACCGGCTGAAGGTGAAGAACCAAAGGAAGAAAAAGAGATCAGTCCAATGGCAAAACAGGTCGGTTTACTCATCGATGACCTTATCGCGAAAAAAGATTATGTCGGCGCCTATCGCGGTCTCGTTGCCTATGAAAAAATATTGAAAGAAAGCTTTGGTCCTGCCCAGATAGAGAAAAGCAAGGGGGAACTTGAACGGTTTATCCGCAATGAACAGGGGAATAAATTCCTGAAGAAGCTGCAGAAGGATCTGCGTAATAAATAATTTGAACCGCTGTGTTGCATTTCTTATGAAACATTTTTACCTTGCCGGGCGTCTTAATACATAGAGCGCATTTACACAATGTATTACGTTTCATTTCGGGCACAGCCTCAGGAGCTCCAATGGTATAGTGCCGCCTTTAACCGTATGGTTACAACATACATCGACTTAACAAAAGGAGGCATTATATGCGATGTTACCATTTCTTTACAAAGTATTTTTCATTCGGTTACCGCTCGCCTATGGAGGTTGACGAGGACACGGAAGATGCCGGACGTATCCTTCCTGACAAAGAATATGTAAGAAAAGTTTCAAACAGGCGGGATATCTTTTTTCCCCCGAAAGCCGGACTTATTTATTGCAGTCTTGCAGTCTGCCTGATTATTGCCGGTATTCTCGGTATATGGCTCAGTAATCATGAGATTATTACTGTTGCATCTGATTTTTATGAGAGATCCGCTGCAATGCCCCGGAAAAAAGTGGTGAAATCACCATTAACAACTGTTACAGTCCGGAAGAAACAGGTGACGCCACTCCCGGAGAATGTAAAGCTACCGGTAAATGCAGGAGAAAGCACAGGAGGTGGCGATCCTCGTGCACGAGTAACTAAAAAAGGCGTACTGGGAATTGTCTCCGGTAATGTAAAGGGAAAGACCGTTGCAGCGGCTGATATTTTTGGCAAAGGGGGTTTTGCTGAAGGTATTGACGCTGTTCTTAATGGCGCGGGTGGATTAAAAGCAGGCGGCAGCAGTGGTACCGGCAGAAAAGGTGCTGCGGGTATTGGATATGGTGCAGGGTATGGCAGCGGTTTTGGCGGTGGTTCCGGTGGTGTCGATAATATGGTGGCCGGCATGAGTATGAAAAAACGTGGTTCATTGAAAATAGCCACTCCGAAATTCATAAAAGGTGGCGCGTTGGCTTATCAGATGCCATCTCAGCCATATGATGCTCAGGGGCAACAGTGGAATACTGAAGCATACGATGTAATTAATGAAAACGAATTCAAAGAGGTAGTGCAGGAGCCGCTGTCAACTTTTTCTATAGACGTTGACGCTGCTTCATACAGTAATATCCGCCGGTTTATTAATTATAATCAGCTTCCACCTAAAGATGCGGTGCGAATAGAGGAGATGATAAATTATTTCACTTACACCTATCCACAGCCAAGAGGACGACATCCTTTTTCTATTACCACGGAAGTTTCGCGATGTCCCTGGAATGTAAAGCATTGGATCATCCACATTGGTCTGCAGGGGAAAAACATCAATTTAGACAATGTTGCGCCTTCAAATCTGACATTCCTTATTGATGTTTCCGGCTCAATGCAATCATATGATAAACTGCCGCTATTAAAATCATCACTTCGGATGCTGGTGAGTCATCTGCGTGAGAAGGACAGGATTTCGATGGTGGTGTATGCCGGGAGAGCAGGTCTGGTTCTTCCCTCAACTCCTGCAAGTAACAAAAAGAAGATTATAGAGGCCATAGATTGTCTCACAGCCGGTGGGTGTACTGCAGGTGGGGCCGGAATACAGTTAGCCTATAAAATCGCAAAAGAAAATTTTATAAAAAACGGCAATAACAGGGTTATTCTGGCGACTGACGGTGATTTTAATGTTGGAGTTTCCAGTGATGGTGAATTGGTACGAATAATTGAAGAAAAGAGAAAAGCCGGTATTTTTCTTACGGTACTGGGTTTTGGAACCGGTAACTATAAAGATGCCAAAATGGAGAAGCTGGCCGATAAGGGTAACGGTAATTATGCATATATCGACAATATCCTTGAAGCTAAAAAGGTGGTGGTTAATGAGATGGCGGGAACCATGTATGCGATAGCTAAAGACGTCAAGATTCAGATAGAATTTAATCCCGGGAAAGTAACTGCTTATCGTTTGATTGGGTATGAGAACAGGAAATTACAGAAAGAGGATTTTAACGATGATACAAAGGATGCCGGTGAGCTTGGCTCGGGGCATACGGTCACTGCCATGTACGAAATTATTCCCGCGGGAGTAAAAGCAGACCTGCCTGATGTTGATGATTTGAAGTATCAGAAAACAGTGATTAATAAAGAAAACAGTACCTCAGATGAACTATTAACGATTAAATTCCGCTATAAAGAACCGGATGGTGAAAAGAGTAAGTTAATAAAAAAAGTCGTTAAAAGCAGGACGGTGCAGTTGGAGAAAACCTCGGAGAATTTTGCCTTTTCTGTGGCTGTTGCCGGATTCGGTCAGTTATTGCGTGATTCAAAGTATATAGGCGATTTAACCTATGATAAAGTGTTGACCATGGCGAATTCTTCAATCGGCAGGGATACGGAAGGGTGCCGGCGGGAGTTTGTTAAACTGGTTGAGAAGTGTAAATTAATGAAAGAACAGGGGTAACCGGGGAGGAAGTATGTTACAGGGACAATTGTTAATACGACAAATAGTTATTATTGGAATTGGAATACAGATGTGTTTCGGTTCAGAGGTAGTAGCGGAATCTTCTGCGTATGAAACAGGCATTCCCTATAGATGATGCACTTGAATACGTAATGACAGGGAACAAAAGGTCAGAGGAATTGATTTCGGCAGGAACTGACTATTAGTAAAAAAATGAGCGGGAATTCATCCTTTATTTGTTGAATATATAGAACCTTTCAATAAAGGATGACTGTATGAAAATCGCTGTTACTTTTCTTTTCGTACTATTATTAACTGCATTTTCCGGTTGTTTCAGGGAGTGGGATATTAATTATCCTTATGGAATTGTCCAGACACAGGTAGTTAATTTCACTGAAATTAATACGCAGTGGGATGATATGAATTCGGCAGGACCGCCGTTTATTGGAAATTCTTTTGATTTTTTCCTTTCGACAAACAGGTTTTCCGCGGGGAAAAATTTTGATATTTGTCATTATGATATAGATGTTTTTTTCAGTCAAACAAATGGTCATTTTACTATCACAGCTGAGCGGGAAAAGCGGTGTCAGGAGTCGATAAACAGTGAAGCCCATGAGTATGGGCCTTTGATTGTAATACCCACTTCCGCTAAATGGAATAGCTATTTCTCTGACTGTGGTTACTGCGAATCGGCATCGGTCCTCTTTTTCGCCGGTACCGGAGACGCCGGAGGTAATGACCTCGATATATTGGTTACCGAAATTACCATGTTACGGATTCTTTCGGTCGATTCGAGTAAGAATGTTTTAACCTTTGAAGCAGCCGCTTTAAACAGTGAATACGACGATGCCTACATTACCTTTGGTCCAGACCGGTATCTCTATTTCTGTTCAAACAGAAACGGTTCGTTTGATATTTATGCCTGCCAATTACCGTACGATGTATATGATCAGTTGGACAGTGCCCTGCTGTTGTTGATTGACACAACGGTTGCCATTACACCTGAAAATGTAACCGCATTAAATTCACCGGGAGACGACAAATGCCCTTATGTCAACGGCAATGATATGTTTTTTGTATCCGACCGGCCGGGTGGTGAAGGCGGATTTGATATCTGGCGCAGCAGGTATGAGAACGGCACCTGGTCCGAGCCGGTGAATGCAGGCCAGGCGATAAATACGCAGTATAATGAGTATCGACCTGTCTGTATTGCGCTGGAAGAATATACAAACCGGCTGTGTCTCTTTTCCTCAGATCGTCCGGGTGGGATTGGCGGCTATGACATTTATCGGGTTGGTGTTGATTAATAATACTAGCAGAATATCACCAGCACGGCTCCGATTACACCTAATACAATTGCAATAATCCTCTGAAAGTTTATCGCTTCTTTCAGAAACAATGCCGCAAAAATAAAAATAAAAATATTGCTTGTCTGATTAAGTGCTGCGGCAATGGATGCCTGGGTGAATTTCATACCGCCTATCCAGAAAACCATGGCGATGTAGGTGCCGATAATAGAGCCTGACAGGGTATATTTCCAGCTGTGTATCGAGTAGAATGTTTTTAGTATTCTTTTACGGCGCGGATCGCAGAGCAGTACAATAAAGAGCATGAGCGTACCGCCAATGAGACGAATCTGGGACGCCCAGAGTACTGGAGAGCGGTTCAGCAGCGGTTTTATCATAACGATTGCAACGGCAATGCAGACAAGGCCGCCCACCCCCCATACTATCCCCGCAATGAGATCACGTGTGTTTATATTACCGCGTCCTTTCCTTGACGTTGACGTGAATATTGCTGTGATGATAAAAAAGGTTCCGAGAAACTGGAGCATGGAAAGGGTTTCTCCGAGCCACAGAATAGACAGGCCGATGATAAAAGGGCCGTATAGACATTCTACAATAGCGGTCATGCCTGCGCCGAGAATATTCAGGCATTTGAAAAACATGGTATCGGCCATTCCGATACCGAGTGCCCCGCTGAGTAATAACAGAAGGTATTCATTTAAAGGAACGTCGCGTAAAAGCGGTTTATCAAGGAAATACATGGTCGGCAGAAAGAGGAGTACGGCCAGAAGAGATTTAAAGGTGTTCAGGGCAATGGGATGAACATGTTCGCCGCTTTTTTTAAAAAGGATTACTGCCGTTGCCCAGAATATGGCTGCCAGTGATGCAAAAATTTCTCCAATATATGGAATATTTTCCAGCAAAATAGCTCCCCATTAGGTTTTACCGGTAAATGTATCAATGAGGCGGTACAGTATAATCCCTGTGTTGAACGGGAATGTAAAAAGAATAGAGTGTAAAATAAATTCAATCATATATATTGGTGTGGATTATTTTGGATAAATCTATAGGTTGAAAGAATTAAGAAAGGAACAAATATGCGCCGGTTTCCTGAATTACATCTGCATTCGGAATGGGTTGAAAAAACGTTCCAATCATTAACCCGCGAACAGAAAATCGGACAGGTGCTGCATCCCTGTCTGTTCCCTAATGCCGGAGAGGACTTTGAAAAAGTATCGGGTGGGGTAGAAATTGGCGGGATGTTTCTCTTTCACGGTACCCGTGAACAGTTTGTTTCAGCTACCAAATGGCTGAAGGCCAGATCACAGGTGCCCATGATTATTTCTTCCGACCTGGAAAATGGCGCCGGTATGATGGTTAAAAACGCTACCATTTTCCCTGACCTCATGGCGCTGGGTGCTGCGAATGATGAGGAACTGGCGTATGCAATGGGGAAAGCTGCAGCTCTGGAGGGACGTGAGTGTGGAATACACTGGGCATTCGGCCCGGTGGTGGATATTAATGCCAATCCGCACAATCCGATTACCAGTACCCGTTGCTTAGGTGATGATCCGGAGCGAATCGCCCGTCTTTCCAAAGCTATGATTCGCGGTATGCAGGAGCACGGTCTTGCGGCCACTGCCAAGCATTTTCCCGGCGGCGGCTTTGATGATCGGGACCAGCACCTGTGTAATACAATTAATCCATTGTCACTGGATCAGTGGCATGCATTAAGCGGTCGCATGTTTCAGGAAGCCATTGATCTGGGGGTATGGAGCATTATGGTCGGGCACATATCACTGCCTGCTTGCGATTCCGGTGACGGTACCCATATCCAGATGGGTACCCCTGCATCACTATCGGATAAAATTATTAATGTCTTGTTACGTGATACCATGGGATTTCAGGGGGTAGTTATTACCGATGCCATGGATATGGCCGGGGTGACTGCCTGGGGTAAACGTGAAGAGATTATTCCGGCGGCAATAGCGGCAGGGTGCGATATGATACTCTTTGCCGAAGTAAAAAAGGATTTTGACATATTACAAGCAGCACTTGGTGACGGCAGGCTTACCTGGCAGCAGCTTGATATGGCGGTTCGACGGATACTGGCGCTGAAAGAGGTTTTAGAACTGCATGAGAATACCGAACTGCCCACGGTAACCGATGAAGACAGGAAAGTGTTTCGTCAAACGAGTGAAGCTGTTTCGGAGAAGGCAATTACCATTGTAAAGGATACCCGCAAAACGCTGCCAATCAATCTCGAAAAAGGTTCGCATGTATTGAGTTATCACTTTCACAACGATCCTGAGTGTAAAATCGAGAAGTTTGATGAGCTGCTGTGTAACAGAGGGGGAGAGGTGTCTCATTTTGATGATTCGGATACCAGTGTTTTTTCCAAGAATTTCAACAGTTTCGAAGAGTATGATGCGATAATTGTAAATGCGGTACTGTGCCCGGCCTGGGGAACCGGCGATATTCGCCCCGGCGGTATTTACATGAGGGATGTCTGGGCACTCATAACCTCCCACCATCCGCGGCTTATACTGATATCCTGGGGATCGCCCTACCTGGGATATGAAATGCCCCATGTGCCCTGTATCATTAATGCCTATTCACCGGATGAAAATACGCAAAGAGCAGTGGTAAAGATACTCTCGGGTGAGCTGACCGCAGTTGGTACCAGTCCGGTTGATTTGGAAGCACCTTATTACAGTAAGGAATTAGTAGGGAAGAGGTATTTTTAAGCAGGTGGACTTTTAGCGCTTATATATTTTTGTTTTTTTTGAATAATGCAAGAAAGAACTCCGGTGTTTGTCGATGATAATAAATCTCGATTAATCAAAGTATTGCAGGTACCGGTTGTGAGCTGCTAAAGATTCATGCTAAGAGATATCGTTACTTACAGTAGCTCTTTATCTTTAAAAGCCCCTTATCCACGAATAACACCCAAAATTTACTATTCGTCCATCAACCACTGCCACCCAAGTTCTATCTTGCATGTGCCAACAATAATCTCTCAATCTTTTTTTTATATTCTCTATACTCTTTTTATACTTTTATACAAATCTCTCCTGAAAATTTATCGATATACATTCAACATCAGCACCGCTTCCGCCATAATGGTGTATTATATTTATATTACTGGTAGTTATTTTTCTCATGTAAACCATCCCTGGGATCGTATATCGTGTTATTCTCATTGTAGTAAGTCAGTTTGTTAAAATTTTATAACACTCATTGCATTGGAGCCTCCGTCTTCGCAGTAGGCAATATAGAGATAACCCTGAGCATCAACGGTAATAGATACATTCCGTGCATGGTAATTCTGGAGCTGTTCAATCCCGGCTAAAACATTTTTCCAGGTATTGCCGTCATACCATTTTGCCTGAACCTTGTTATTATCAGTTTCGTCGCAGTAGGCGACATACACATGACCGTTTTTCGGGTTAACCGCACAGGAGACATGATTTGCTTTGCCCGATGAAACAGGGTTGATTCCCAGCGGCACCCAGTTACTTTCATCGAAATATTTTACTACCAGTTTAGCGTCCTGGCCGATATCCGAATAGGCGACATACACGTTGCCGTTGGTATTATAGTCGGTTGCCAGTGAAATATAGTCGGCATTTCCTTCCGAAGGACCCCAGGTTTGGCCCCAATATATCCATTCTTTATTTGCACTATTATAAATTTTAGAAATTATCTGTCCGTTATGTAAATCATCACTATAGGCGACAAGCGGAGTTTTAAAAAGGTCGGTGGTAAGAGCAAAACAATCGATACTACCGTCGGAAAAACCTTCGGCGCCTATAGTTTCCCAGGTGGTATCGGCGGCTTTATACCGTTTCACCGTTATATTGCCGTTATAAGCATTGTCATTGTAAGCCACATAAGGATAACCGTCTATGTCAAATGCCATGGAAACAAAATCCGCGCTGTCCTCAGAAAAACCACTATTCCCTAAATAGTTCCATTGATTACTGTTTAAATCATAATATTTCACCGATACTTTATTATTATCCTTCTTGTCAATAAAGGCAATGCCGGGATAGTTGTTTTTATTGATCTTAAAGCTCATATTTCCTTCAAGAAGGAACTCGTTTTCACTGACTGGTTCCCATGCATTGTTTATAAAACGCTTCATGGTGAGGGTGTTGGTATAATAGTAGGCGATATACGGAACGCCGTCATTGTCGCATACAACGGAAGCTTGATCCGCAGAACCCATAGTCCATTTTTTGCAGAATCCGAGATACAGAGTATCGATATCCTCGTTGTAATCCTCGTCAGTAACCCGCAGCGCAACAGCAAATGAATCCAGACCGGTATCCGGTGAAATCAGGACCGTATCCTTATTTAAAGCGGTAACAAAATTATTACAGGTGCCGATGCTCCATTCGTATTTGATCAAGTTACCAAACTGTCCCGGACTGCTCAGTTGACAGGTTAGAGTATAGGTATCACCCAGGATTATGGGAATATCGGATTCTTTTACACTTATTCTTGCCTGTGGCGGGTCCGTTATTATTTGAATATCTTCCGTATCACAAACCATATTCGCGTCGTCGTCACTGGCGCGTATGATACACCGGTACTGTGCACAAGCTTGAGCAGGTGCAATAAGAGTGGTGTCACCTTTGCTTCCTACCGTGAAAGGACTGCCGTTGATACTCCACTCCCATTGTACTATTTCACCGTACTCATCAGTCGCATTGCATCGTAGTTCAATCAAATCATTGAGTGAGACAGTGGGGGTAGGGGTACTGAGTGATATAAACGGTTTATCCTGCAGCACACTGACAATTTTATTATCATAAACAATATTACTGTCGTCATCCATTGCTCGTACAATACATTCATACTGCAGATTTTCCTGTCCCGGTGCACACAGTACCGTATCACCACTGCTGCTGAGTGTGTAGGCGCCTCCATTGATACTCCATGCCCATTGTATAATATATCCATAACGGTCGGTGACATCACAGTGGAGATATATGGAATCGTAGATTGACACAGTAGCAGGAACTGCAGTAAGCGACAGAACCGGTGTATCCCGGAGTACGGCAATGCTTAGGGAATCAAAGACGACATTACTGTCGTCATCCACTGCCCGTACAATACAGGGACAGAGTAAATTTTCCCGTCCTGGTGCGATAACAATAGTATCCCCGCTGCTGCTGGGAGTAAAGGCCATCCCGTTAATGCTCCAGGCCCATTGCTGTATGGCGCCGAATTCATCAGTCGCCTTACAACTCAGCTGTATGGCATCGTTAATAGAGACTGTGGGAGTGGCTGAACTAACTGACAGAGTGGGTTTGTCCTGTAATACTGAAACCATAACGGTATCGTATACGATATTACCGTCATCATCAGTTACACATACAATACAGGGACAGAGCTTATTCTCGGCGGATGGTGCGATAACCACCGTATCACCGCTGCTGCTACCGGTAAAATTCTCTCCCTGGATACTCCATGTCCACTGTACTATCCGGCCATACTTGTCTGTTGCATCACAATGCAGGTAAACGGAATCTTTAATAGACACCCGGTCGGTTGTTGTCGAGAGTGATACAACAGGAATATCCTGTACTACCGTTATACGAACCGTATCAAAAATACTGTTCCCGTCGTCGTCCTCCACATTGACAATACATACATACTCCGAATCCTGATATGCCGGCGCGGTGACAACCGTATCACCTGAGCTACCCGGAGTAAAGACATTACCGTCGATACTCCATAGCCATTTCACAACGGTACCGAAAGAGTCGGTAACTGCACAGGTCAGTGGTATTGAGTCATTAATAGAAACTGTGCACGCCGGTGTTGTAAGCTCGACAACGGGCTCATCAGTGAGGACCGTAATGTGTATCGTGTCTGCGGTGCAGTTGCCGTCATTATCGAACGCGCGGTAAATATACCGGGGTGTGGATGGCGTTTTATCCGGAGCAACAAAGGAGGTGTCACTTTTACGGGTTTCTATATAGTCCGAGCCGTTAAGACACCATTCTCGCTTGGCAATGGTCCCGCCGAATGTATCTTTTACTGCACTGTGCAGATGAATAGTGTCGTTAATGCTGACCACGGTATCCTCGGCAATCAGATCTACTACCGGTACTGCGTTCATCGGGTTAAACGACGGCATCAGGATATCACCGCTGTTTCTGGAAAATTGTATTTTCCCGCATCCGATGTTATGCCTGAGTGTATCAAAAACCATAACCGTTGCTATCCAGAAGTACCCGGAGGGCGGCACGTAGATAAATCCGCTGAACGTATTTGTTTCCGGAGACCATTTCAACTTGAAGTCCCATGGTAATGAATCGTCTATATTATCACCGGAGATGTACGCCATAATACTGTCGACGCATTCACAGTGAGTTGTAAAGGAACCGTGAAGGTCCCGCTCATTATTATTGGGATCAAAGTATAGACGAATTTCAGGTACTATCGTTGTACTGTCTGAACAAACGACGATATCGTGAATGAGTGTGTCTTTGTATTTATCGTGATGATAGGCGAGGGGATGAACACCGGGAGGAACATGTGAAATGACAAATGCACCTTCAGCATCGGTCATGGCCATAAACGAGGAACCGGGAATATAGCACGTTACGCCGTTTGCAGGCCCTTCTTTATCGGTAGAAACGGTTCCCTGTATTTTCCCGGGTGCACGGAGGGTGTCGATACCGACATATCTGAGAGAATCAAAATCAATGTCCGGTATTAACGTAAAAAATGTATCATTTCCGTAACGAAGATATGCGGAGATACTGTAGATACCGGGATCAAGAGTGTCAAACAGGTATAAACCGGTATCATTCGAGACGGTAGAATCGATCGGTATGTTGGTACCGTTTTTAAACAGTTTCACGTTTGCGCCCTGGGCAGGCTGATTGGTTGATTCACAGATTAATATTCCATATAATCCTGACTGTATACCCGTCTCCTGCTCGTTCGTGCTCCCACCCGCAATCTGGTCAAATGAACAGGACAGAAACAGTGATGACAAAAGGGTAAATACTAACTTTTTCATAAGGATACCTTTTATTATGTTGATGTTGGAAATAACTGGATATTGAACTGGTACACCCGATCCGCCGGATGCTCATCTTTATGAACCATTGAACGAATCTCCGCTTTAAACTGCTGTAACTTCTTTTCCAGCCGTTTATAGCCGGTTTCAGAGATACTGATTGTATTGGTCGAAATATTTTGTGGTTTTTTTCTGTTTTTCAGAAGAACGATTCTGGCCAGATCGATACATTTCATCTGGTACTGCTTTATTAATTCATTCTGGATATATGAGCCGGTGCTGATAGATTTTTCAGTCGGTTTATAGAATCCGTTCGTATTCTTTTTTATAAGTCCCAGCTTCAGCAGCAGTGCAATTGATTCTTCAGCCTTTTTCGCGGAGATGGGAGGGAATATTTTTTTCCCAAGAGCGGTATAATCGTCTTTAAAATCATAGATATCCAGAATTGCCCGAATTGCAGAGTGGTGCCATTCTTTATACAATTCGAACAGCGAACGATCCAGAATCTTTTTGGGTGTCTTATTTAATGATATTAACTGATCGAAATAAAACTCACGTTCATCGCAGTTGGATGCCTGATTGAACTGTACCAGGGCACGAAAAAACATTGCTTCATCCTTATCGAATTCAAGAAGATGGATAAATCTTTCCAGAAATGTTTTGGTTACTCTTTTACCGTTTATAACATCCCTGAAATAACTTCGCGTTCTGGGTAAACCGAGTTTTTTACAAATATAGCTTGCAGAAAAGGTCTTGTCGCCTTCAAAGCGACATCTCTGATAATCGACCAGAAATTTTCTGAAATCATTGTATTCGTAAATGTTTGGTAGATTCATAGTATTTCCGTCCCATTAAAGTTGCCCTTTTTATAAGAAAAGAATATAGAACAAATTTCAGACAATATTCCAGTTTCCTTAAAAAAGGTTGAGAAAAAAGAAGTATATTTTTAACGACTTACTAAAAAATGTAGATAATTATTTAGATGGAGTCAATGGGTGGGGCGTGCCTTTTTTGTAGAACATTTTTGACGATATGTTTTTTTAAATGGATGACAGCAGACCGGTATCTTCAGTCGTTCATGGTAACTATCTGTGATGAGGTTATCAAAATCAAACATACAATAAAAAAAAATCGTTAAATTTAGATATACGGCATTCATATGGTCCGGCACTTATTGCTTTTTTCCCCACATATCCATATTTTATGATATAAAAGGGAGGAAGTTTTAATACAAAGGTAAGAGGAAAAGTAAAAAATCCTTTTTATCACAGAATGTGTATTTAGGCCGGAGCATGACTAAATGAGGCATTTTTATTCGTTTGCCGTATTTTTA
>CAZIYW010000125.1:0-15056 GCA_964543525.1 uncultured Fibrobacterota bacterium
TACAAAGAATATATAAGATTGAAATAAAAGTGAGGGGTACTATTCATACAATTACAAATAAAAAATGCGCATATATGAACACACACTATATGCGCAATAGATAGGTATATTTCTAGTAAAGTAAAATTAAAAATAGAAATTTAAACCGGCACCAAAACCAACTGACGGTAATTTAAATTGCCACTCCTGATCGTACGTTGTAACAAAATCGATATCTGTGGTAATTTTATACCACCTTAGCAGAAAATCAACATTAAATCCGAAGTGCGCCCCCCCGAGAATTTCTACTCCTAATCTTGGGCCGACAGATACATTTGTCTTAAAATCTGTATTAGAATGATGATAATCATTATTTATGTTATAATAATACACGAGGTCCTCTCTGAATCTAATTATATTCAAGTTAACATCCAGCAATATGCCAAAGTTGATTTTTAACGGATAGAATCGTAAAACAAAATTTAATCCGGTCGAAACATTTGGTGCTATAAACATTAATTGCCAATCCTGATCTTCAGTTTCCCAAAACATATCCAATGAATCATAATAGGTGTACTCATATCCCTTTGCATTTTTCCACAGCATAATTCCCGGCCCGACATCAATCGTAATAAATCTTCCGGCTTTGATCATAAAATGCACATTAAAACGAAACAGAGACTTATTATAGTAAACATTGGTAACGCCTTCAATATCCTCATAATCATTATAAACATCTTCATCAGCCCAATCTTTTGCTTCTTCAAAGTTCCCGTCTTCATCTTTATAATATCTGCCTCTCATATCACCGGGGAAAAAACTAAAACTAATCCTCACCCCGCTACGATTTTCATTTTTCCCCTTCTTCTCCACCTTCGGAACCTCCTTCACCTCCTCCTTCTCCGGAGTTGGTACAGGTGTCGGGGTTACCGGCTTTTCCGGTTCCGCCTCGACGACTTCCGGTTCAGGTTCTGATTCGGGCTCAGTTTCAGGCGCCTTTTCTTTTACTACTTCCGGTGGTTTTTCTCCTTCTTCACCGGTAAGCTGCAATGCGATATTCGGCAAATATTTCACAACGTCTTCAATCCCGCCCGAAATATCATGGGAAACAACTTTAATAATCCTGGCGGTCTGCACATCGATAGCCCTGAAATTGAGCAGAAACATGGAGCCGAGCTTTCCGATAGAGCCGCTGATCAGCCTCTCCACACCAAGTAGCTGTCCTATCTCAATCATGCACGCTTCATCGGTACACGCACCGGACTGCTGGAATCCCTGCTCACTCAATATTTCCTGCATCTGGTCACGCTCCATCATGTTGACCCTGCCGGTATTAAACAACTCGATACGCAACCGGTCCGCAATTATCTCCGCTTCTCCGGCAGTCACACCCTCGGCATTTTTTAAACCGATGACTGCATAGTTCCTCTTCTGCACTTGTGCCGGTAAAGAGATACCAATAACTAACAAAATCAGTATCACCTGAGTAAAAAGCCCCTGTCGAAACGACTTCATTGACCTCATACTTCTCTCCTCACTATTTAAGATTAACCCTCTACAATGCCATCAATAAATTAAATAGTAATATAAAATGCCACGGGAGTAAAGCCAATAATGAAAACGGTCAAAAAGGCAACAACGGTGGTTCATGGTATACGGTGGTAATTTCAGCAATTTGGTGGTATAATTACAGTATAGAACTCTATTTCACTGGAAAGGTAGAAAGTCAGGTACTCATGGATATTTCATTTAACTCCTCAGTTTCCGGTATGAAAGCTGCAATAAAACGTCATGACATTACTGCCCACGATGTAGCAAATGTCAACACTCCCGGGTTTGAAGAACGTATTCCCCACCAGGTGGAAACCAGACCGGACGGCACTGAGATTTCCCATGTCAGCCGCAGGCCCAATCCGCAGAAAGACCGATCCAATACCAGTCTCGCGGAAGAGTCTACCGAACAGATTCAGAATAAAAGAAGTCTTCAGGCAAATGCAAAAGCGCTGAAAACGAAGGATGCAATGCCGGGTGAAATAATAGATCTGGTGGGATAGAGTCAACTGACAATTCTCATGTCATTGTATTTTCCGCATGGTACATTGTGCTCGTTACAGTTCAATTTTTCCCCTATATACAATATTTGCCGGTCCGGTCATAAAAACGGAATCATTTATATTCCCACGCCATGCGATGGAGAGATCACCGCCCCGGAGATGGACCGTCACTTCATTGTTGTGTTTCCCGGTAACAACACCGGCAACCGTTGCGGCACATGCACCGGTGCCGCACGCCATGGTTTCCCCGACTCCCCGCTCAAATACGCGCATTTCTATTTCATGCGCCGAAAGAACTCTGACAAATTCAACGTTGGTTTTCTGTGGGAAAAAGGGATGACTTTCGAGCTTCGCACCGATACCAAGCACCATATCGTCACTCATTTGCCGGGTATATATCACCGCATGGGGATTTCCCATGGAAACGGCCGTTACCTTAAATTCATTCTCCCCAACCGTTATAGGCTCCATGACCACCTGTCCCGATGACTTGGCAGTGGGAATTTTTCCCCCATCGAGTATCGGCCTGCCCATATCAACGGTTATCATATCGCCATGCCGCTCGGTTACTATAAGACCGGCTTTTGTTTCTATTGCCAACCGCTGTTTATCCGATAATCCCAGTTCATTAACATACAATGCAAAACAGCGGATACCGTTACCGCACATCTCAGCCTCACTGCCGTCGGCATTGAATATTCGCATACGGTAATCCGCTTGAGCTGTCACCGGCGGCAATACCGTTATTACCCCGTCGGCACCTATCCCTTTTCGCCGATCACAGAGAAACCGCGTCTCTTCAGGAATGGCCCTGAATTCATCCTCGGTCAGCCCGTGCATAAGGATGAAATCATTACCGATACCTTCCATTTTTACAAATTGCATATGCGTACTTTCTCCGGGTTCACTATCTGTAAGCTACCAGCTCTGTACAGAATTCTGCATTATCCGATCTATGATTTTATCAATTGCTTTCCTTTTTCCATCTTCCTCAGTCTCTGTATTGAAATCATAGATACCCTCTTCCGTGATGATTCCTTTATAGAGAACTTTATCTTTCTTATTATCGTAAAACTCAACTTCAACTGAAATGGTAACGGAGTACGATGAGACGTCCACTTCACGAAGTGACTCTGTTCCGTATGTATAGGGATGGTTTTTATAGCTGAGGACCTTGCCGTTAAATGTGGCATCACTATTCTGTGACACGGGCTTTAAGAGATTGCTTTCCTGCACCTTCTTATTCAATTCAGCAGTTAATTCTTCAGCAACACCCGGCTGCAGTGACTGGTTGAGGAAAAGAGGAATATCAACCGTTTTCAGATGGCCCGGCAGGGTTGATCCGCTGAAGGTATACACGCCGCAACCCAGCCACACGCAACAAACGAAAAGGGCTGCCAGACGTTTAATCATACACACCCTTTAAAAAATGCAGCTATCTGTTCAACCATATTGTCTACATCCTGACAGGCAGTAAAGTCACTGTCCAGTGAACGGATGAACACTTTTCCGTACGATTTAGCTATAATTCTTCCGTCAAGTACAATCAGAGCGCCTTTATCCTCTGTTGTTCGAATAAGTCTTCCCGCACCCTGTCTGAATTTAATAACCGCTTCCGGTATGGAAAAATGGTAAAAAGAATCGCCATACTCAGCTTTCACCCGCTCGGCCAGGGCGTTGGTAAGCGGATGACTCGGCACGGGGAATGGCAGCCGCGGAATAATAACGAATTCACATGCATCACCCGGCGCATCTATCCCTTCCCAGAAACTGGCCGTTCCCAGAAGAAGTCCCTTGGCCGACTCCTTAAAAGTATTCAGCAGCGTTGCACGTGTACCTGAAATACCTTGGGTAAGTAAGACCGCATCTTCAGGGAAATCAGCTCTGTTCTTCAGGCACTCATGCACCGCATACAGCATACTGTTTGCCGTAAAAAGCACGAGAATATTCTTATCAAAGGTATTGAGTAAAGAAAGTATTGTGTCGGCAACGTATGCATTATATCCCGGTGTATCGGGCTGCAGCGCGCTTTTCACAGCACAACAGAACATCTGCTCACTGGCGAACGGACTCTTGAACGTTTTAAATACAGTCCGTTCTTCAAGGGTATCAACCAGCCCTACTTTACGTTTAAAATAATCAATTGATCCGGATACGGTCATAGTGGCGGAAGTAAAAATAATGGCACCCGGATTCTTCTCCCATATATGATACAGCATTCCGCCGATATCGAGCGGTACCCCGCAAAGCTTCACCCACCCTTTCTGACGGTCGCCTTCAACCCAGAACACATGATCTTCAGTGCCTGCATTAGTCAGATAAATACTGTCTGCTTTCAGTTGCGACGTTTTCTCCTGACAGCCGATTATCTCACTGTTGACAATAGCATCATCATCAGCATGCTCACCGACTGCCTCCTGTAATGAAAACAGCACATCCTGCATATCCTTTATAACCAGCTCAAACCCTGCAAGGCCGGAAGATGCACCGAATGGTGCCTCCTTATAGGGATATGCGTATGTTGAAACCGTGGTTCCTCCTTCCTCCGGGGGAAATTGCCGATCGACCCATGCCGATACGTCGTCGAGAAACTGACTACCGTTCCTGCGAAACCGCTTGAGGATATTTTTATACCTCTTCACCAGCTCACGTTCTTCATCGGTGGCAGGAAAATTCTCAAGCATCTTGGTCAGGGTATTCATGGATTCAATGTACCGGCCCATACGGTTGGTATCCAGTTCAACGCGCAGATACCGGTGTCCGCAGGACTCAAGGTGGTGTGCTTCATCAAAAATAATCGTACCGGTTTTACCGAGAAATGATGATTCCGCGCAGACCTCTGAAAAGAAAAGGGCATGATTGATGACAACGATATGTGACGCCTGCGCCTGCTGCCGTGCATGCTGTAAAAAACAGGCGTTAAACATGGGACAACGCCTGCTGAGACAGCCGTGTGACTCGGCGGAAATAAGTGACCAGACCTTTGCATACCACCGCCGGTTAAATTGATTCTGCTCTTCAATATCCCCGGAAGCCGTCTCCTCCGCCCATCTGATAAGCGGCAGAATTCCCATCCTGTCCCGTGCGGAAAGATTTCCCAACTCCCCGGACAGAAACTGCCGCCACCTGTACCGGCAGAGATAGTTTGATCGTCCCTTGAGGATACTGTATCTGAAACCCTTGCCCACGATACTGCCTACAACGGGAAGGTCCTTGGATACCAGCTGGTCCTGCAGATTTTTTGTATGCGTTGACACGATAACTCTGCATTTATTTTTCAGAGCCCATCGTGCAGCCGGCAGAAGATAAGCGAGAGATTTTCCCGTACCGGTTCCGGCTTCAGCAATAAAAAAAGAGTGGTTGTTTAAAGAATCGACCACACCGGCGGCCATATTCACCTGTGCCTCCCGGGTAACATATCCTTCCAATACACCGGCAAGCTCACCATTTTCCTCGAAATACGATGCAATAGTCTGGGGATCTACCGGCTCAGTCTCCTCAGGAATGGAGAGTCTCTGTGGCGGTTTTGGAAATGCCGTAATATTTTCCAAAAGCGGTATCTCCTGCGCAGCAGTTGACTTTTGAAGTATTGATTTAAGCAGGGAATAGGGGGCAAATCGTCCCATAACCACCCGAATCGGCGCCGGTATATCGCCTATCATTGGTATCAGTTTACCGGCGATTATACCTGAAACGCGCGCATCATCCAGAGCGCGGTGTGCATTCTTCTGCGTAATATCAAGGCGCCTACTTACATTGGCCAGTGAATATCCCGGCAGCTCCTTCAGCAGCATACGGGCCAGGATTGCCGTATCCAGCAATTTGCACCTGAGCTGATTTTGGCCCGCGCGTTTTAATTCCGCATTGATAAAATTGAAATCAAAATCAATCTGGTGACCGCACAAATCACATTTTCCTAAAAACGCAAGCAGCTCTTCAGCAATCTCTTCAAACTGCGGCGCCTCCAACACCTTATTATCCGTAATGCCGGTCAACTCAATTATCTTTGAAGGAATCGGTAAATTGGGATTTACCAGCGTGTGAAACTCCTCTGATGGCTTCCCGCAATGAAATCTGATCGCCCCGATCTCGATAATACGATCGTTTCTCGGATCCAGACCGGTTGTCTCAACATCTATCGCAATATAATCGGGAATAAAAACAGTGGTGGTATAGGTCTTCTTTTTTGGTAATGACCCATCACGGTCTGTTTTATGAGGTTTCTTCGGGATGCTCTTTTTATTATGCACCCGTTTCTGTATCCGCTTTAATGCATCTTTATCAGTTCGTTCCGACAGGAGATCAAAAAGTTTCGGCATCAGCAAAATATCTTTCTGGAAATAACAGCAATTACTGTCTCACTGCAATTTTAAAAAACTCTTAACCGCCGAAGGCTCGAAATTCAGGATTCAGGACTTCAAATTCTTGTAACATAAACCCGGTAACTGTGGACATTTCAACGGCTGATGAACCTTCACAAAATATAGCGCACGACATGGGAATGAACCAAAAATATGATAAGTTCGATTAATAAGCAAACAAAAGCATTTGAATAAATTCGGGCGACAGAAACGAAATAGAAGAAGTATCACAGATTTAACAATAATTCTCTAAACGTATCACGAATTACACTCATGACCTGAATCGCCTTTCTGCATTCATTAATTCCTCCCTTTTCGAGAAGAATATAGGCGTAGTCGTAAATATAGAAAAGTCCCTGCGAAACAGCATCCTCCACACGAAGCGAAGCCTGGAACTGGGCAAGAATATTCTGCGCCCTGTTAAGAATCATTCTTCGATCTTCACGGGATGCAATGATAGCAGCGTGCATCAACTGCACACACTTTTCATGCAGCATGGTAAGCTGCTTTTGCCGGGAAGCAGTCTCTATCTGCATAAGAATATAATGTTTTGCAACTTCAGGTTCTGCGAATCTCATTTACTCACCCACTGATATTTATTTAAAAACCAACAGTGATTACAGTGAAACTTATTTCCTTAATATACCATCCCTTTGGAAGTGGTAATGTTTTACGGTACGATATCCGTATCATCGATGGGTAATGGTAACGGTTACAAACTTCGAAATTGCAGGCTACCACCCGAGTGTACGTCCGGTCGCAGTCGTGATCGAAATTTTTAATTCGATATTCTTCAATATCTTTTTTCTTTACCTCCGTTACCCTCACCCTAACCTTGTTTCTAATATAAAAAAGGGGATGAATACTGAGTATCCATCCCTGATACCGGCACATCTCCTCCTGAGAATATTACCACAAATTTCTTTTTATTTCTTACTGCAATAATCCGATAATATGGTTTGCACTTATCTCATTAAACCGCTCGAACGCCATCATTCCGGTCTCCTGCAGGAGCCGGTTTTTAGTCATTTCAGCGATCCCCATAGCCATATCCTGATCCCGAAGGACCGACTCGGCTGCCGTTGTGTTGACCTCAGCAACCATAAGGTTATTCTGTGTTGAACCAAGCCGATTGGTAATAGCGCCGAGCGTTGCCCGTTGCGTACCCATGGTATCGATAGCAGTATCAATGGCAGTAATGGCGGCGCCGGCTGATGCGGCATCGGCAATGGAGGTGCCCTCAATGCCAAGTCCCACTGCAGTCATGTCAACCGCAGGAAGTGTCACCGTATCCCCGACATTGGGTCCCACCTGTATCTGCGCGTTTCCCGAAGCCAGTCCCTGGTTGTTGGCAACAGACTGGGTATTGAATTGAGTTCCGCCGGCAATCCGGTTAATTTCCTGAGTCAGATTCTGGTATTCAACATTGAGCATCTCCCGCTGATCATCAGTCAGTGTATCACTTCGGGCCTGCAATGCGAGCTCCCGCTGGCGCTGAAGCATACTGCTAATCTCATTTGAGGCCCCGTCTGCTATATTCAGCGCGGACATGGCATCCGATACATTACGGTTTGCCATCTTAAATCCTCTTATCTGCGAAGACAACCGCTCAGCAACAGCCAGTCCCGCAGCATCATCGGATGCACTGTTGATACGCCTGGCATTCGCCAGCTTTTCCAGAATGTTTGAAAGCGCCCTGTTGGTTTTACGGAGAGTACTTGTGGACTTTTTCTGAGCACCGGTGATCCTGAGGCCACCCAGTTTTGGAATCTCCATGATAATCCACCTCCCTAGTGTAATTTATTCCATTTACTTTATATTTACAGCTTCCCCATTATATGTATCGGAATATTTTTCTAAAACTTTAATAAAAAAGTATGCTTTTTTACAGAAAATCAACATGTGTTGTAACTCATTAAAATCCAATAAATTACAACATGGTTGCGTTAACAGAAAAATTACCGTGGAAACATTCCTATACCAAATGGTACCCCAAATCCATTATTTTTTCAACTAATTTTCCGGTATAAAACAGAGCGGAAAAGTGCGGTTCCGGGAATAATGCTTTTCCCGAAGAGATGAAATACGGATATATGCCTCCTGGTACTGTGCAGCGCCGCCACCAATTTCCTCCAGTACATTTTCCAGAGCATCTTCATTCACCGATACCGGGTCGGTTGGAGTGATACCGGTCTCATGAAGCGTATCACCGGAGAGAGAGATGACACGGCCGTTGGTGGCAATGACACAGTTGCTGTCTGGAGTGAAAGCCATAATCTGTTTATAGCCGAATCCATAGGTATTTACCCCGGTAATCAGAGTAGCAACCTTGTTCTCCTTTAGTGCCGAAGCGAATAATTCAGCAGCACCAGCAGTTGAATCATTAACGAGTAACAGATATGTTTTTGTTCCGCGGAGAGTCGCATCCGAGACGAGCCAGGTCGATACCTTTATAGAGTCAATATTCCAGTCACTGGTAATAATAATCGCTGCTCCTGCAGCAATAAAATGGGAAACGGCATCCAGGCACTGATTAAAATTGCCCCCGAGATTATCCCGTATATCAATAATAACAGTCTCGGCCCACTGCATCCGGCCCAGTGCGTTTTTAATTTCAGCTGCAGTACCGCCGGCAGTATTGGTCGAGTCCAAGAATGAGGCAATGAACATATAGGCAAGGGCCGTATCAATACTGTCAATATAGACGGAGGGAATAGCATATTCCTGAATAACGGCGGTATCAAGCACAACGGTGTCCCGCTTTATAGTCATGATTTTATTGTCACTCTTCCATGCACCAAGATAAAGACCGGCAATAGCCATAGTAACCCCTGCCAGGGTATCGCCATTGACCACCAGTATGGTATCACCCGGCTGCAGCACCCCTGCTCCCGGGGCATTGGGATACAGATAGGTTATTACCACACCATTTGCCACAGAATCATATTCAATACCAAGACCCTTGCCGCGGGCTTTTGTGGTAAGACTGCCGTGGAACTCCTGCGCCGTATCCCCTGTCAAATATCGGGTATATGGTTCGTCTATACTGTCAAAGAGTGATATTGTGGTGGTAAAAATAGAATCATTCTCAGGCAGTAAGTCTCTGAAAAGAAAGTACCGATTAAGAAATTTTTTACAGAATTCCAGATCACGGTTAAATAGATTGTCATAGAAAAAAGGATCGGTCGGGTCATATATGCAGGAGCTCATTAACAGCAACAGGCTCAATGCACCGATGAAAACAAGGGAGTATGTTTTTATTGGTCTCACAATCATTTATCACCAATACCTGCAAGCCTTTTTATAAGAGCGGTCACCTCTTTCGAAGGTTTTCTGCTTCCAAGACTCTCTTTAAGCGAAACAAGCTCTTTTACTACCGATTGATAGGTGTCCGGCGACTCGATATATCCCTCCAGGAGCTTCACCAGGTTCTTCACGGTCATGTCATTCTGTATCAGCTCCGGCACAATCTCCCTGCGGGCAATAATATTGGGAAGGCCGATATGGTCTATCCCGGTAATAAAGGTTTTATAAATAAGATAGGTGATATAGCTTGTTTTATACATGATTATCATTGGCACCCCCATAAGTGCCGTCTGTAAAGTAGCCGTCCCCGACGTTACCAGTGCAAGATCGGATTGAGTATACAGATCCTCGAGAGTATCATCACAGTAATCAACGGCTGTACCACCGATACAGTTCCGGTACATTTCCCGGGGTATATGGTTACATCTTGAAAGGATTGCTGTAACCTGAGGATACTTCTGCTTCAGTTGAACGTATGCCTCCATCATCACCGGCAAAATCTTTTCAATTTCGTGGGGTCTGCTGCCGGGAACAATGGCAAGTCGAATGATATCTTTTTTTTGTAAATCTTCAGTAGATGCGGTGGAAAACATATACTGCTTACTGTCAATGTATTCCACCAGCGGGTTCCCGACAAAGGTAGTATTCTTTACGTATGGCTGAAACAGTTCAACCTCAAAGGGAAAAATGGCCGCGATATGGGTAACATATTTTTTAAGATTGGTTGTGTGTTTTTTCTTTTTCCATGCCCATATTTTTGGCGCTATGTACCAGAGGACCGGGATTCCCAGACCGTGCGCTTCCTTCATTATCTGCGTATTGAAACCCGAGTAATCGACACAGACCAGCAAATCAGGCTTCCTGTTTTTCATCTCCTGAACGAGCATTTTTTTTGCATTAAGGAAAAAAGAGAGATGGGTTATAACCTCGATATATCCCATCCGGTTGAACTCTTCGAAGGGCAGCAAAGTGGTGAAACCCTCCGCCTGCATCATAGGACCGCCGATTCCGAAGCATTTGCATTCCGGAGCATCCTTACGCAATTGACGAATGACCGGTGCTGTATTGTGATCACCGGACGGATCACCGGCAACAAACAGTATAGCAGGAGAAGACATGGGGATATACCTTTGATAGCTATTATCTTTAACTCGTCATTCCCGCCCTTCGACTAAACTCGGGATAATATCCGGCAGGAATCCAGGTATCATTTTTCTTCGTTTTGAGTATTCACTTCCCGCTAAAAAAGCTTACGCGGTATTGTTGGGTCCTCTTTCAGCTCACCCAGATATGTTTTCAAATCCGGGAGTTTATCGCGAGCTATAACCAGCACGGCATCATCAACCGTGGCAACCACGACATTATCAAGGCCAATTGCTGCAACCGTCAGATTCGAGTTGTTGGCAACAATGGTTTGTCTGCACTCTCTCTCGTAAACTTTTTTTCCCGACACGGTAGTCTTTTTGGCGTCCTGCGGCAGCACTCTGCTGAGCGCTTCCCATGAACCGAGGTCGTCCCACTGAAAAGTACCTTCCACAGCGAGAACTCGCTGCGCGCACTCCATGATACCGTAATCAATTGACTCCTTCTCTGCACCGTAGTAAAAAGAATCAACCGCCTTTCTGCTGAATCCGGCTTTCTGTGCCTTCATCACCCCTTTATAAATCAACGGCATGTGTTGTTCGAATTCCTCCAGAATGACAGAAACCTTCCAGACAAACATCCCGCTGTTCCACAGGTACTTCCCGGAATCAATATACTGTTGTGCCTTCCCGGGGGTTGGCTTCTCGACGAATCTTTTTACCATGTGGCACTTGAGCCTGCCGCAACACTCTAACTTTTTCTGCAGTTGTATATAGCCATATCCGGTATCGGGACGAGAGGGATGGATACCGAATACTACCAGGTGTTCATGCGATGCTGCCAATTCTACGGCATACTTTACTGCAGCGACGAAATCACTTTTCGGTGCAATGGCATGATCCGCTGAAAGCACAACCATCACGGCGTCAGAACCATACCTCTTCTGTATCCAGGCCGCCGCGATTGCAACTGCCGGAGCGGTATTTTTCCCAACCGCCTCGACGATCCGGTCATAGGATACTTTGGATGACAACGCACGCCTTATTTTAACGGCCATACTCTTTCCCGTTACAATCAGCGGACGGGCGCCGCTCCTGCAGAATGGCCCAATCCTGGCCAAGGTTTCTTCTATCATTGATCGTTTACTGATTAACGGCAGAAGCTGTTTAGGTGTGGTTGAGCGGCTGAAAGGCCAGAATCGTTCCCCTATGCCTCCAGCTAAAATAACAGGTATCACTTTCATAAAAGGCAATTATCTCCGTGGATGAGTTCTCGTTTCTCTTTTAGTTTATCCAGTATTGAATAAGACACCCGTGGAAAGCCAATAACGGCACGAGTCTGGGTCTGGCTGTGAAAATCCGATCCCCCCGTTACCAAAAGATCATGTTTTCGGCAATATTCGAGGTAGAATTTTTTCGCAGCGGAATTATGTTCGGAATGGTACACCTCAAGCCCGAAAAGACCATCTCGGATGAAAGTGGGGATGTGTTCATCAATACAGGTGACGCCGGGATGTGCAAATATGGGAATACCTCCAGCATCAAGTATCAACCTGAAGACCTCACGTGGAGCCATCTTCAGCTTCTCCACATAGGCTGGAGAGTCATACCCGATATACCTCTCAAATGCTTCTTTAAAAGAATATACCAGTTCTTCATTGAGCATTGCTGTAGCAATATGAGGCCGCCCAATCGCCCCTTCTCCGGCAATTTTGAGCACAGTCTCAAAACGCAGGTCTACACCCTCACGATTCAGATTCCGGACCATCTTTTTTGCACGGACATATCGGGCATCCTTCATCTCCTGGAGCTTCTTACGTAACGCTTTGTTCGTCAAATCAACGAAATACCCGAGAATATGTACATCGACTCCGTTGACTTCACAAGACAGTTCAGTACCGGTGATAACTTCGATACCCAGCTCTGATCCCACCTCAAGCGCTAAAGGATAACCGTCTATCGTATCATGATCGGTAATTGAAACGGCTATCAGTCCTTTCTCCCGCGCAATTTCAAGAATTTCACGCACGGAACACTCGCCGTCTGAAAATCGTGTATGGATATGAAGATCTACATATTTTTTGACCGCTCCATCTTTTCCATGCAATATTGCTCCTATATGATAAAAAATCTTGAATTCTCTAAAGAAGAAAAATATAACCAAAAACTCTTTCAAAGGTCAAGATTTAATACAGTTATCGGACGCGTACCCGGAGAAATATATTATTTTATGGCTATGGAAAACTCCGATAAAGACAAATTCGAGGATACCTTGCAAGACATTCTTACCCCGAACGATCCGAAGGGATCATCCCCGGCGTCACCACAACCGTCTCCTAATCAACCGAATAAGCAAACCTTCAAAACCACAAACAGATCCCTCCCAATAAAAATACCTCACTGGGCGGAACTACTTATACGCATTCTTGCAGCACTCTGTGCACTGGCAATGTTGATTCTGTTTGGCCTGCAGGTTGCGAACCGTTAAAAGCAGCTACTTTTTTAAATTTATCAACCCTCGCGAAATATTGAGGTCATCAATGATAGTGGAGATACGCACATACTCCCATGAAAGCGGGGAGACCGACCGACGCAACGTCTTGAGATAACGCTTTGCGGTGATATAATTACCCGCAATTATTGCTTTTCTCGCCAGATAATAATAATAGAAGTCGCTATCCGGATTTAACAGTAACCACTGTCGCTTGAAAAACTCCTTATCAATCAGATTGGCATAATACTGAGCGATGAGGCGAGGCTCTGCAAATATATGGGGCTCCTCAATGACATATTTGAATATATCCCCTGTTGGCTCCTTTGATAAAGTATGTGCTGTTTCAGCCATACGAAGCCTGGCCATCCAGGCAACAGAAAGATTCTTTGGACACTCATTAAAAACTTTCTTATAAATTGTATATGCATCAGTAAAATTATGCTCGAACTCATACACCTCCGCCAGAGTCATCCAGGCATGCCACTTTGCCATCGACGGCTGTGATGATGCAAGACACTGGTTAAGCGCATCCACAGCCTTATATTTTTCCCGTTTGCCCAGATGCCGCTTTGCCATCAATATTTTAGTCTCAAAAAGGATTTCCTCATCCTTGCTATGTAACGCAATAACCCGCTTTCCGACTTCCAGAGCTGTTTTCCAGAGTCCCCGGGACGTATAATACTCGAGTATCTTCAGATGTATACGGCCGAAATGAGGTGAAAAATCGGGGTATTTTTTCGTAAGAAAAATGATACGTGCCTCAGATGAATCAAATTTCCCGGCCGCATAAAGATCATAACAGGCCATTACCATATACACCGCAGCGGACCGGTTCACCGGTGATTCAGGAAACAGCTCAGCCAGTGAAAAAATCGCATAGTTCATTTCCCTGCTCACGCTGCTTTTTTCATGAAGCATACCTCTGAGAAAAAGCACACGGGCTTTGTCCTCCTCATTTATTTTTTTGGATTCTTCAATGGCATTAAGGTATTCTGCGGCTTCATGGTAATGTCCAAGCCTAATCATGCAGTCAACCATTCTGAATTTAATCTGACGGGCAATATCGCTGCGTGAAAGGTCAATAAGTACTTCACGGTATTCCTCGAGGGCTGTCTCAAAATCACCCTGCTCCCAGAATCTGTCCGCGATTATAGTTGGCCGGGCGAGACGGGGCACTGCCCGACGATAAATCCTGAGGTTGTCAAAAAGTATCGTGCTGCCATTGACAAAAAATCCAATTTTCTGGTGATCCCTTCCCAGTGGCGGATAAAAATCATAAATACGTGCTATCAGGATATTATTGAGCCAGTATGAAATGATATGATCCTTCTTCTCGACAATTACATGATACTGTGAATCCGCAGGAAACTCTACCGGCTTATAGTCATAGAAATGGAAGTTTGATGCCGGATAAGTTACTGAATTGAGTGCCGAACCATTCCGATGAATATGAAAGGCGTACCCGTTTTCCGGCTCATTGCCGCAAATAAAAAATCCTGCGTTAAAAAAATCTTTCAGTCCGGTTTTAATGTCAAATTCAACACGGATATCCCGGGTTAACGGACGCTCATACCTGAGGTATGAAAATCCTCTACTTTCCACATGGAGCATACTATCAAGGATATTCCATACACCGGCAATCTGGTCAAAGCTCTTTTTCCCGGCATAGACATACCATTTATCAAGTACCTCCTTTTCCGAAAAATCTTCCACTACCGCAAGCTGCCAGCGCGACTTCTCTTTTCTGCTCTGCAGGTTGATAATTATACCAATCACCACG
>CAZIYW010000126.1:0-14963 GCA_964543525.1 uncultured Fibrobacterota bacterium
ATACGGTAACTGTTTTTGAAAAAGTGACACAAAGAGTTACACGTCGGTATTTATCTGAGGGGGAAAAATATTTTTCATCTATTTAACTGAGTCAATTAAAGCGGGGTGATAGGATGAATAAGCAACAATCTTTTTTTTACATTATCCTGGTAACCGTGTTAATCGGTATATCCGGCTCTTTCTTTCGATTACCCGGACAATGATGAGCAAATGCGGGAGTTGCTGGTTCGGCAACAAAGGTATTATATAACCGGCTTGTTTCCGATTTTGAGCGGAATAAGAGAAGTCTTGAACGGCTCGCCATGCTCGCTTCAAGAATCGGCAATGCAATTGATAGATTGGAAATCTATGCGGTACACGCAAAAGGGAATAATAAAAAAAGAGTACGGAATTTTATTGATGACATGAGGGAACGGGATACGAATTTGAAACGTTCCATTTCCCGTCTGAAGAATAGTATTCGACAGATAAATAATGCCATTGCAAAGTCCAGCCCGGATGTCGGTCTTGATCCTCAGATGGAACCGCTCATAACCATGTTTGTCGGTACGATTGAAGATTCGTATAATGAAGCAAATGACTATATCTCCCATATTAAGGAATTTGAAGCCACATTGTTATCTGAGGACATCATTCAAATACTGCTTTCTTCAACAGATTCCGTTATTGCAGAGGTGACGGCATACCTGACCAATACAAGCGCGGATAAAAAAGCCTATAAATCGATTATGCGTGCGCAAAAATTGCAGGAGGAAGCGTATGACGCGCTACGGGTGCAGAAAAAAAAGCAGGCGGCCAAATTAACAAATGAAGCATATTACACGGTTATCAATATCATACCGACACACATAACAATGCCGGAAATTGAAACACTCTATAATGAACTGGTTAATCAGTTGATTACCACGGAAGCACTATTAGAAAATTCTGAAGACAAAAAAGCGAATGCAATGTACGATATTGCGATGAATCGAGCCCGAAAGGCAAACATCTATAGGACGGAAGGTGACCTTGCAGCAGCTCAAAAGCAGCTTTCAATAGGTGGTTACCTGATAATGAAAGTTGTTCGTATGTTGAAAACGGACACAGAATAATCGAACGGGTAAAACAACTATATCAACGATAAAAAAAAATTATGAGAAACGCATACAACACGTTTTACAGTGCCATTTTTCTTCTCTTTTCGATATCAATGAATGCATATGCCGGGAATCCTGATTCACTTCTTTATTGTGAAAAAATTGAGGAATTGAAAAAAATCGACAGGATCGAAAGCACCTATTCCGCTGAACTGGAAACTGCACGGGAACTTACTGAAAAAGGCTTATATAAAGAGGCTGTAGAACTTTTAGACGATCTGGTCTTTTCTTCATTTACTTCGGGCGGCCCGGCAAACAAAGGAAAAAAGCTGAAAACACACGTTGAATTGATATACATGCACAATAAAATTGTCGATATTAACGAGAAAGAGCTAACCACCTCCCAGAGAGATTCAATAAACCTTCTAAAAAATATAGTCGGCGGTGCCGGAGTCACATTCGAATGGCAGCTTAACAAATTGGGTATCACCTCCATTTCTCCTATTGTGTATCTCTCCAATATTGCAGTAAATCCCCGATTGAAAATCCAGGCGAGCTATTGGAATAATATGCTACACATTGAAAACACTTTCTGGCCGGAAAAAGTTGTCGGTGACTTTATAACAGAAAATGATTCTATACCGGGTGATACGGGCACTATTGACACGAGCGAAGTCGTGTATACCTGGATAGGCATGAAAAAAGACTCATCGGATCTTATATCAAACAAATTGAAAATTGAATATACCAATCAGGCCGAAACGAATAATTTCATTTTTGCTTTCCCGGTTTACTGGAACTTTATGCGATTCCGTATCAACAACCCACGGTATGAATCTCGATCGAACTATACGGTTAATCCCTACCTTGAATATCGATTCAACACGATTGATATCACGCTCTCCGGGAATTGGTACTGCGAGATTATGGATTATTTCGGTGAAGGTAGGATAGGTTATGAAGATACGACAGCATTTTTTAACGCAAACCTGCTTGACAGAATTTACACTATGCCGCAAGCAACATTCTCCCTGTTTTATAAGAAATTTAATGCAGAATTCACCGAATCACTTATCCATGAGTACTATTTTAAAAGGAACAGGATCTATAAAAACCTCAGAGAAAAAATTTATAACAAACAGCAACCGGTGCAGTTGTATGAACATGTTTTAAGCAGTACCTGGCTTGAATCGAGTCTCAGGTGCTCATATAGGTTGTTTCCCTGGTTGTATACCAAATGCAAAGTGAATTACCTTACCGCCTATAATGACAACCTCTATATCGAATACAAAAAAACGTTTATTCCTTACCAAGATACTATTAACTGTAAAAAGGCCATCCTGTCACAACGGGGTACCAACGTTTACCTCGCCCCATCCTTTGAGTTTCATCTGCCTCTCCTGTTAAAAATCGGACTGGAATATACCCTCGAAAAAAGAACTGCACCAATTACCGACTCTCTTGCAATGAATTATAGTTATATAAAAAACAGTGTTTTTTTTGGAAAACGATATCTTTGGGAAGCCTATACAGCACATGAACCGGAGATTAAAATCACCTTCAAGCATGACAGATTTCACTGTAAAATTTCTGAGAGTTTTAGATATGAAGATCTTGTTGCTGATTCATCCTATCAAATCAGCAATTCTACATCATGGAGGACAAAATGTGATTTTTATGTAATGGTAACGCCTGTAATCTCCGTATCCTTTATCGGATATCTTGAGTTTATTCGAAATAAAATCGGTACCATGCCGGTAATTAATGAAAAATTACCGGAACAAACGTCAAATATTTCCATCAGCAGTAATATTTCATTTAGATTTTGATATAAAATGCACGGTTCATTTCACACAATCTTACGGAGGGCATATGAATAAATTACCTATTACCATTTTTGCTTTTTGGGGAATTATATGTACTGCAACTGCTTACGACAATGAGAAAGCACAATTTTTTAATGAATTCTTTACACCTTTTACCGGGAAAGAGGTTGCAAAGCAGATGCAGAATATAACTGCTGAGGCTTTGTTGAAACGATTGGAACTGGGTGAAGAGTTTTTCTTCCTTGATATAAGAACTGAAGCGGAGACAAAAATCGTCAGGCTAGGATTCGAAAATACTCTATTGGTACCAATGGACAAGGTATTTAATGAGGCAAATCTTGAAAAAATTCCCGGTGATAAAAATATAGTAGTAGTGTGTGCTAAAGGCTCCCGGGCGACCGCAACAGCCATGGCTTTGCGTCAGCTTGGCTTTAAGAAAACCTTTATTCTTGCCGGCGGTATTTCAGGATTAACCGCTTCATTATGCCCTAAAAAATTAAACAAATAAGAAAAAGGAGGTACCTTTTATACTGTACCTCCTTTCTGGAGCGGGAAACGGGGCTCGAACCCGCGACCGTCTGCTTGGGAAGCAGATACTCTACCACTGAGTTATTCCCGCCGGAATTGATGCATTCTAAGATAAATACATCCTGAATCGTTGTCAACACTCTCCCTTGTGATTTTGCGGCCTATTTCGTATTTTTTATGGTCTTACAATTAATAGTAAGCGATGCATATATTAGTGATATCTTAATTTTTACATATACGGCACGGTTATATAACATCGTTTTTTATCAGGAAATTATATATACCTGTCGCTCATTAACAATTGTAATGTCAGAAAGATTTCTTTATCACTGTCACTGTGCAAAACAGGCATCAATTGTCAATTTATGGTAGAAATAGACATGAGTTATATAGAATAATATATTTTTGGTGGCAACGAGGTAACAGTATCTTTTTAACTCACTGAGACAAAGCTAACGGCATAGCAGTTTCAGTTTTTATTGGTAACACTGTAATACAGACTACCCTCTTGCAGGAGAATCGCACAAATGTTTTACATGGCACTGATTGGTATACTCTTCTTTCTGATTCTTATTCTCCTGGCGGTTCGTTTCGGTATCACCAAACAGAGACTTGAAGCTGAACGGGAAAGCCAGTCAGTTATTCATACCAGCGGTATTTACTCAATTGTGCGTAAATCTCCGCGCGAAGATATTGAACAGTTTAAGCCTTCCGAACAAGAAATAACTCAATATTTATCAACACAAACCGTAGATATACATGGGAATACGTTAACTGATGATGTTCGTCAGGCACTGATTGCCTTATGGAAACAGAATCTGGAAAGTGCTTTACAGGAAATTGAAGAAGGTGATAAGCAGGGGCTGGAGTTTTATTATTATGACCTTACAGAAGATGACGAGGTATGTGACGAGTTTCTGGACAATGGACATTTTGTCACGCGTCAGGATATCTTCCATCACCCTGAGCTCATTCCTCCATTTCATATCGGTTGCAGATGTACACTCAAATGCCACCACGGCTCTGATAAACTCAGGGATACAACAGAATTCGGCATGCGTCCTTTTCTGGAAAAAGATGTTTTGCCGCCCCTCCCTGACTGGAAACGTATATTAAAAATTTGATAAAAAAGGTACTCGCGGATGAAATTATGCTTTAGGACTTTTATTTACTGCACAGGGATTATTCTTTCTTTTACCACTATTCTGACCGCCGCAATCGGTCAGTCGGCAATTATAACCCTCTCCTTTCCGTTCGGTGCCCGTTCAACCGGTCTCGGAGAAACCTTTACCGGTATCGCCGACAACGTTGATGCTACATTCTATAACCCTGCCGGCCTGGGACAATCTCCCCTGGCAAACACCTGGAAGGCTCATGTGCCTGAACCTGGCATTATCTATACGGCCATTACCGCGAAACATAAACGTGGATTTGGCAAGAGAGAGAGAATCTGGCTCGGCACCGATAAAGAAGGATTAATGTTATACAACGGTAAGGTATGGACAACGTACGATACATATCTCATTGAAGAGGGAGACGAGTTGTTGGATATCGCAGAAAAATTTCTGGACACCGATGACGAAGATATGCTCCGTCGGGCAGTGCTGAAACTCAAGGAAACCAATGAAATTGAGATAAACCGCTATCGACACATAAAAGAAATTATCACAGGCCACCTCCGGGATTCTCTTAAAACCTCCGCAGACAGTAGTACTATAGTCGAATCTGTTATCGCCTCAATTATGGAGCTTGATAAATTCAACCGGAACGCAACACAGATATACGGTCTTATTGCAGCCAGAGTCGACTCCTCTGTGGCAGACAGCCTGTCTGACGAACTGGTAAAAGCATTCGCTCTGAAAGATGTAAAATTTTCAGATCTTGTTGAGATTAAAGTGCCATTCAGTATTGCTGTTCAGGATTGTGTAACCACCCTTGCACTTGATGAATCGGATCGGTTATGGGTCGGTACGGAAAAAGGGCTGTGGCGGTATGACGGTTCCTCGTGGATGTTCTACTCTATGCTTGACGGCTTACCGTCAAACAACATTCGTGATATTGCAATCGGCCCGAGTTACGCTGTCGGCGTTGCCACAGATAAAGGTGTCGGTATATTTCTCGATGGTGAATGGACCAGCTACACTACTGACGACGGCTTCCCGGACAGTGTTATTACCGCCCTTACTTTCGGCCGGGAGGATTCGCTTTTTTACGCAGGTACTGCCCGCGGACTGGTAAAGAAAAAGGGTGATGAAATAACGGTTTTCGACACCGCCGACGGACTGCTTTCATCATCAATTTACTCACTCTACTTTGACTCTGAAAACAAGCTGTGGATTGGCGGTAAAAATGGTATTACGATTTACGACGAAATCTCCTGGAAACGGTACAAATTCCCTGACAGTGAAGTATATTGCTTTGTTGAATATAAACCCGGCAGGGTCTGGATTGGAACCAATAGAGGTGCTATCAGTTATCGTGCCGGACGGGTGAAATATGACGATAATGACCAAAAATTGCAAGCAGCGCCAAAATGGCGGCCTTTCCATTCTAAAAATGCCCTTGAAGGAGATGTGGTCAAAGATATTACAGTCCACGGCAAAGACATCTGGCTTATCACCGATAAAGCGGTGAATCAGTTTGACAGGGGTGACCTCCAGGCTACCTTCTTCTATGAACCACTGCTTCCGGCCTTTGATATCCCTGAACTGTGGCATGCCAATTTTGCAGGCGTCTTTCCCACTGAAGAATGGGGTACCATCGGATTCTACTTAAACTACCTTAATTTTGGTGAAAACGAAGAGTATGACCCCCAGGGTCGATTTGTCCGGCGGTTTAATTCGTATGAATTTGTGCTCGCACTCTGCTACGCCTTACAATTAAGGGAAGATTTCTCTTTCGGCCTGAATATCAAATACGCACATAGCGCATTGGCTCCGGGGATCGGTGAAGGTAGTGAGGGTATCGGCCGGACCTTTGCAGTGGATGCTGCAATCCTTCGGCGAAATCTATTCATAAAAAATCTGAGTCTCGGGTTTAATATAATGAATATGGGACCGCCGGTGTTTTATATAAGCAGGGACGAGGCGGATCCGATACCATTTACCCTTAGACTCGGGATGGCCTATACCATTATACAGACACCCATTCATAATCTTAAAATCGGCGTGGATGTAGACCGGGAGATTGTGTATAACGAGCCGTATAAAAGACCCGCTCCCTTCTGGAAAGCAATCTTTAAGGGTCTGAATGACGAACCGTGGAAAGACGAATTGAAAGAACTGATAGGCCATATCGGTATTGAATACTGGTATGTCTATTTCCTGGCGCTGAGAATGGGAGTTATGATTGACGAGGCGGGTTCACGGAGAGAACTCTCCTTCGGACTTGGACTGCGTTACGGAAATATGAGCATCGACTGGTCATACATTTACTCTCCGCGATGGTCTATTGCCAGAGACGGTCAGTGGCGTTTTTCCTTTATCTTTTCACAATAACCTGCTGAGTCCTATATTACAGGTACTATACAGCATTTGCAGCCACAGTATCATGAAATATAAAAACAATTTTCTTAAATGGTTTTCTGTTAGTATACTCTGTATCTTCATTGGTATACTCCCCGGTTACGCTGCAAAAACATACTCCCGCCAGAGTGGCGTTTTCGGTCCCCCTGAAAAGTGCCGACTGAATCCATACCTGTTCAACGGATTCTCGAGAAAAAAACTGACCGGTGGGCAGACAAGAACTTCCTTTGGATACAGTCTGCTCCATGCAGGTACTGCAACCACCGACACCATTAAAATTATCGCCATCCGCGTTGAATTCAAGTTGGACAGCTCATTTCTCACAACGGGCAACGGACTGTTCGGTATTTACCGTGGCAATCAGGGTACCAAAGAGGATCTCAATGAAATTAATTACTATAAGAACGGCGCCTATACCTACGATAATTTACCGCATGACTCAACCTATTTCGCCCGGCATCTCGAATTTGTAAGGAAATATTATCAAAAAGTATCAAAAGGGCGCCTGTGTATTGAGTATGAGATATTTCCTCCCGGGCCGGATGAAAAACACGCTTACCAGGTACCGGAAAAAATGATCACCTATTCTCCCGGGGCTAAAAAGAAAAGAGAATCCTGGGATGATTATTATTACCGGCGAACAGTCGGGCTTATGAAGTTTGTCCGTGACGCTATTCGCAGCGCCGATTCGTCAGTCACTTCCCCATTCAAAAACCTGTATATGGAAACGGATGGCGTACTATATGTAATTGATACGATTAATGCACAAATAACCAAACGTAAAGCGGCGATCCTGCTGATTCATGCCGGAGCCTCCTACCTGACCGACGGCGGGTGGGACGGTTATTTCGGTCAGGACACTCCCTCCGATATGATCGATGCCTTTATCTCAAATGAATTTTTTAACTATTTCGCCAAAATCGATACCACGCTTGGTTTTAACACGGACTCCACGGGCAGGACAGGTATCTGGGTGAACAAGTCGGGTGCCAACAGATTTGTCCTGGATGAGTTGATGATGGTATCGGAAACATCAAACCAGGACAGTCTCAACTGGGGAATAAACGGTATACTGGTCAACCAGGTCGCTCGACAGATTGGTATTCCCGACCTTTTCTCAACTATGAGCGGTATTTCCGGAATCGGTGCATTCTGCATCATGGACTTTGCCGGTTATTCGACCGGCAGGGGATTTATACCGCCATGGCCTTCGGCATGGGTACGGGCATTCATGGGCTGGGATACACCGGTTATCATTGAACCGGGTACCGGTGCATCAAGCAGTATGCTCACTGCAGTAAGCGCCGCTGAAACCGGCGATACCACGATTCTTTTAGTACCAATTAACAATCATGAATTCTATCTGATTGAAAATCGACAGAGAAATCTTACCGGCGATCCCACCTTTTTCAATTATGACACCGTGGATAATGTGGATGATGCAATTGACGGCTCGGTAATTATTGACCCTTACGATCATGTGAATATCGATAAAAATGTCACCACTTTCACCGGCTCCAGCGTTATTGATTCGATTATCAATTCAGATGTCAGTATTCCTGCGTCGGGTATCCTCATCTGGCACATCGATGAATATATTATCCGCGATCATCTGGAGCAGAATATTGTCAACGCGGACTCATCGTACCGCGGTATATCACTTGAAGAGGCTGACGGGGTCGTTGACCTGGGCGTTATGTTTACCGACGTTTTCTATCAGGCTGCTTTTGATTATGGCGGTGCAGCCGATGTGTTTCCTCACTATACCTCGGAATCAAGCACCCCGGTCAAAAGTATCGGTCCTTTTACCCGACCCTCTACGCAGAGTAATGACGGCGGCCATACATATCTGACGATCAGCATTGACACCTTGGGCACATGTAAGAAAGAAGTCTCGATTATTGAAGGAAAACTGGTGTATAACTATGTCGATACCGCCTTTCAAATAACGATCGGCCGTAAAACCGATTTTGTATCCGGCTTTCAACACTGGCCGCAGCGGATTATTCCGGAAAAATTCTTTGATCCGGTACTATGTGATATCTATGACAACGGCGACACCCTCGAATTCGCCGTTGTCGATACAGCGGGACGAGTGTACATCTGGACCTCCGAAGGCAATGATACCCTGCTTTACAGCCCCGTCAGAGAGGCGTTACCGACAATACTCTATTCCAACGAAACCGTTTATACAGATACCATCTCCTACTGCGCGGTTATCCCGCAACCGGCCGGTATGCCGACCTGCGTCGACTCATCGAGTTTGTATATCCCCTCCTGTGACGGCAATCTTTATATACTGCGCTCAATTGACAGGGACACGGCACTATGGGAAACCGTACCGCTGAACCATGGTGCGGCCTCATATGTCTGCAATTACAGCGGTACGAAATGGTCGGTGGGCTGCCTTGACGGTACTGTTATCTATGGTGACGATGCGTCCAGTTTATTGACACCGGTAGCGACCCAGGCGCCTGCACCGATACAGGCACTTGCAGTCATTGACTCTGCTGACGGTATTCTCGCTGCGATAAATACCCGGGGCGTTCTCTACATCTGCTCACCTACTGCCGGAGTGCTCGACACGGCAATTCTTGACAAGATTGCCGCCGCCGGATTGTATCCGCCCTATTCACTCGCTACTGCGGATCTTGACTCGAATACAATCTTTGATATTGTGGTTGCAGACAGAAAGCAGGGATTGTGGCTTTACAATTACGACATGGCAAACAAAACCCTCTCTTACAGCCCTGAATGGATACGGTGGGAAGACGGGCCGAATGACTGGGCCGGCAGCCATCGGTTCAATACAGACCGTGCATCAATCCCTGACAACGAGTCGGCGCCGTCCATTGCCGATCTGGACAATGACCGGCTTCTCGATATTGTCGTCGGCGGTACTAACGGCATATATGCCTATAACCACCGCGGCATCCTGCTTATCAACTGGCCTGCACTCCTTGACACGCGCTACTGGCTGCAACGGGGCAGTATCACCTCCTCACCTGTCATAGGATTCGGCCCCAACAGTACCGATCCACTGGTCCTTTTTTCTTCACCAACCGGTGAGAATGTTACTATCGGCGTGGCACATATCGATTCAGTTAATCAAAGCAGCGGTACCATTCACTTCACCTTCGAAGACGGTACTGCGGACAGCATTCCGGGACTTAATAAATCATTAATCGATTCTCTGCTCGTGTTCGGCGATTCACTGGTGCTACCCTACATCACTCCCGGCGGATTTATCGATGCGGTCAACCGACACGGTAAAAGGCCCGCCACAGTAAATTCTCTGTCGAATGTCGGCAAGGTAATACAATCGCCCTGGCCCCTGTCAGTCGGCGGTTCTGTGAACACCGCTCCCCTTCTCTGTGACATGGACAAGAACGGCAAACCGGATATTCTGTCTGTCACCGACGGCGGTATGGTATACCGATGGGAAATGACAACCGATGTGCTTGCGCCTTCATCTGTATGGCCGCAGGCCGGTGCGTGCAACGCACGAACCTTTACCTATGCCGGACCGCTCTCATCTCCACATGCAGCATCTGATAAAATTGTACACTTTTACAACTATCCCAATCCGGCAAAGTGGTTTGATCGCAACGCTCCTTTTCAGACAACATTTAAATACCAGTTATCCGGCGTGGCCCGGTCCGTGAGACTCGATATCTTTACCTGCACCGGATACCACATTTTCTCCGAACAGAATCTTCCAACCGGATACGGATGGAATGAATATACCATATCGTTGAAAAAACTCGGCTCTGCAGTATACCGATGCAGACTCGAAGCGGATTTCGGTGGTAATAAAGAGCCTGAGGTGAAACACTGGAAGATGGCCGTGATCAAATAAGCGTCAGCATGCACATGGTATCGTGCTTATGTCAATTGGATACTTACTTTGATATACTTTGATACACTTTACTGAAAGTTAAATATATGCCCCGGATTCACAATACTGTTTGTCATTAAATCGAAATAGAAATATATGGTAAAATTTATCTATACCTGCATTTACAAATTGATACAATACTGGAGAATACCTGTTGGCTGATAATAAAGTAGGACCCCGAATGTTCCGTTCGTGCATTTTTCTGCTCATGTCCAACCTTTTGCTCTATGCAGCATCATTCAACAGTTTCGGGCTGAAAGAGTATACTATTGAGTCGGAACACTTCAGGCTGCACTACCAGGAGGGGTTGAAACACGTTGCCGATGAAATCGCCGATATCCTGGAGCGCCTTTATGGTATATACCGCAACGTATACCGGATAACACTCCCTTCCAAAACTGAAGTGGTCGTAACCAATGAATACGGCAACGGCGGGGCGCTACCGCTTTTAAACACTATAGTTATCGATGCTAATGCATTTGATTTTAATATGCGGGGTTCGGCGGACTGGCTGGAAAATGTCGTGGCCCATGAATACGCACACATAGTCTCCATCTGGACAAGTTTCAAGAGTCCCTCCTGGATACCTTACTATATGTATGGTTTTTTCACCCATCCCAATGAAAAAAGGCGCTTGGAGCTGCTCCATGTTTTTCCCAACGATATACTGCCGCCCTGGTTATTTGAAGGAATCGCCCAATACGAAAGCAGCAGAAACAAGGGTGATTCGTGGGACACCCATCGTGATATGGTTCTGCGGACACTCTCACTCTCCAACAAACTGCTTACCTGGGACCACATGTCCGTCTTTGCAGGTAGAGGAGACGACTATGAAAAAACCTATAATCACGGTTTCTCACTGGTGAAGTATATCGCCGAAACGTACGGTTATGATGTCGTCCTCTCTATTTTGCGTGAGGCTTCAAAATTTCCGCGAATAAATTTCGACCGGTCGATCAAGGCAGTCATGGGTATTTCCGGCAGAGAACTCTACGATGAGTGGAAAACCGCATTAAAAAAGAGGTATACCAGACAAATTGATTCAATCGGCCCGCAGGTATACGGTACCAGGATAAATAAAGACGGATATAACAATTACTTGCCGCGTTTCGGCCCCGGGGACGAAAAAATCTATTTCCTGTCAAACGGTACCTATGAATATTACCGGCAGAAACTTTTTTCCTATTCGATGGCGGATACCGTTGATAAGGACAAGAGAATTATCATGGAGACGCCGGCTATTGCAAGCTTTTACGATATTTACGACCCCGCCGAAAAGATCGTCTTCACCAGTGCCAAATCCAGAAAGTCGCAATTAAAACCGTCCAGGGGCGGGCAGCGGACACGGGATATCTTTATCAATGACCTGCCGGACCGCGCTGCAGATAAGAGATATCGTTCAAGAAAGGAACGACAGATATCGGAAAAAAAGGACTTCTTTCATGCCGTCTTTTCGCCGGACGGAAAAAGAATTGCATGCACAAAACGTCAAAACGATAAGTTTATTATCTATCTTACGGATACCGCCGGTAGTGATTTTACTCCTCTTTACCCATCAAAAAAACATCCGGAGCTGGATATTCACACTATTTTCAGCATTGACTGGTCACCCGATTCGAACTGTATCGCGATCGGTTATATCGATAGAAATGACAGAAAAATCGGGATTTTTAACTTAAAGACAAAAGAATTTTATAACGTCTGTGATACCAGGTATGACGAACGGGATCCACGCTTCAGTCCGGACGGTAAGAAGCTCTATTTTTCATCCGACAGGTCAGGTATCTTTAACATATACCGTTTTAATTTTGAAAAAAATACCCTGCAGAGGTTGACAAACGTGTCAGGCGGGGCGTTCACCCCGGATGTATCAAATGATGAAACAAAACTCGTTTTTGCCAACTATGACGAAAACGGGTACGGTATCTATTTAATTGACAGTATACAGGTTCTGGAAGAAAAGTCATTTGATACGGCGACCTGCAGGATTCGTCTGGGATATCCCGCGAAAAAATTGCTGACACGCACCTCATCCCCCGGTAAATACTCATCACTGCCGCGCGAATTCCTCTTTGTCCCCGCTTTCATCGGTGAACAGGTTCTCACCGAAAACAATGATGTATATAAAGGAATCACCAATTTTAAAATCGGATTCATTGCATACCTGTTTGATCCGCTTGATATCGTCTCAAACAGAGGCAACTCCATCACCGCCTTTTTTCTTTACGATCCCAGTGAGTTTCTTTTTGATAAAAAGCATATTATCAATAAAAAGGCGACCTACGACCTGGCGCTCTTCGCGCATAGCTCCCGATTACCCTTTGATCTGGATTTCTCATTTTATCAGCGGAGTATTGCCGGCAAGGATTACTTCAATATTTTTGAAGAAAACAGTTCAAACAACAACGCCAGCCTTGATTACAAACTGTGTCCGAACTGGTTTACCCTGTCATTGACGCACAAACTCTTTGGCAATTTCCGTTCTTCCTACTCACATGCGGGAATCCACGGCGAATATGATTTATACCGAGTATGGGTTAAAATGGAATCGGATACGTTCGAAGTATATAACAAGTACTTCGGCTATACCCCTACAAAAGGATACCGTGTCGGCGCGCATTATACCCTCTCACTGAGAAAGGTTGATCCACGTTCCAGTATCTCACCAAAAGGGCTGGGACTGATGGTCGGCTACGATTTCTATAATCAATACATGCAGAATGAAGTAAACAGCTTTACCTTTGAGGACGGCACCCTTAAAGAAAATTATCACGCGCCGTACCGGTACAATCAGGTGGATCTCAAATTACTCTATGGCAGATCCGTGCCGCTGTTAAAAAAGCATAATCTGTTCTTCAAATTGGATGCATCCCTGGCAAAGTTGACAAAATCAAGTAAGAACCGATTGAAGGAGGATGTTGAATCCGGTGACTTACCCCATAACGACATTCCCGGCTATATGCAGCCGTGGCTGTGGGTACCCGGTTACACCTTCTATTTCAAGGACGAGGAAAATATTGATACGATACTCATATCAGGCAACGGTGTGGCCGGCGCCGACCTCTCTTACCGTTTCCCGCTCTGGCCGGGCTCTATCGACAGGAAATGGGGTTTTCTCTATCTGGATAAGTTCTACGGAGCGATAAACTTCGGCGGCGGTGTCGCAGTAAACAGATTGAGTGATTTCTTTGATCTGCACCGGCAGGACCTCTTCCTCTACCGTGGAATAGAACTGCGTCTGGAAACCATATCCTTTAATACCATGCCCATGGCAATAAGCTTCAGATGGGATTACGGTATTGATAAAGCCCCGCCTCTCGGCGGCCATAGGCTGAGCTGTAATATCGGCTTTGACTTTGATTACTGGGATATCGTGGTTGAACCGAGAAGACACAGATTCGGTTCTCAAAGAATCATGTACAAATAAACGGAAACAGCAACTACGTTTTTCTGATTACCGGCTACACTTCCCGCACCATAATAACACCTTCAATAGCCCGAATCTTTTTGAAAAGTTCCTCGGTCAGTTTCGAATCGGTATCAATAATATTAAAAGCAACATCATCACGATGCTTATTAATAAGATCGGAAATATTAATCTTCTCCTCGGCAAGAACACCGGTTATCTGGCCGACCATATTCGGTATATTTCTATTGGCCACAACAAATCGGTATTTGTTCGCGGTACGAATCATATCACAATCGGGAAAATTTACAGCGTTCCTAATAGTACCGTTTTCAAGATAATCCCGCAATTGGCGCACCGCCATTTGTGCGCAATTATCTTCCGATTCGGGAGTCGAAGCCCCCAGATGAGGAAGGCATATCACCCGTTCAGTTTCTAAAAGCTTCTCATCCGGAAAATCGGTGACATAAACGGAGACTATCCCTTCGTCAATAGCCCGTAAAAGGTCCCGGTTATTTACCAATCCGCCGCGGGCAAAATTGAGAAGCCGTACCCCTTTTTTCATTAGTGAAAACTTATTATAATTCAGCATCCCTCTGGTAGTATCATTCAACGGGACATGGATAGTAATATAGTCCGATTCAGCAACCAGCCGGTCAAGACTGGCAGCTCTGGAAACACTTCTTGAAAGGCCCCAGGCTG
>CAZIYW010000127.1:0-14905 GCA_964543525.1 uncultured Fibrobacterota bacterium
GGAAGAGGATGATTTGTCAGGTGTTAACACAATTTAATCAGTTCCTATGAAAACATCAAAAAGAAAACCGTCTTCATATCCCCGCTGGTTTGTGAATCTGACCCAAGTCTTCCGCAATGTGCTTATTAAAACAGAGAGGCGGATGGTGCCGCCTCAAATCGCGGTTCTGGAAATGGCCCTTCATTTCATGGTTTCACGGGCAGTGTGGGCTGCTGCCGAGTTGAATATCGCGGAGCATCTGCGGGAGGGCCCGCTTTCAGTGGATGAACTGGCAAAGCTCACCGGCACCGACAGTGAAGCGTTGTACCGTCTTCTACGTCTGTTGTCGGAGCATGAGGTATTCAGGCAGGTAAGGCCCCGTATTTTCAAGTTAACCGCACTTTCTGCGGTACTGCTCAATGAAAGCGGGTCTATCCGGCCGATGATCCGTTTTGTTGCCGGCAATAATTACTGGGAACCATTCAGCAATATACTTTACAGCCTGCAAACAGGAAATTCGGCCGTGGCAAAAAACAGTAAGGATAGCTTTGCGGAACTTGAAAAAGCTCCGGAACTGCATTCTATCTTTAACGACGCAATGACTGCATTGAGCGAACTCACCGCAGATGCTATTCTGGCCGCATATGATTTTTCCCGCTGCGAAACCGTAATCGATATCGGCGGTGGGCAGGGTATACTGCTCAGTGAAATCCTTAAACGGCACGCAAATTGTAATGGTATTCTCTTCGATCTCCCGCAGGTTATCAAAAAAACTACCGTACTTGATCGATTCCCCCACCTGTCTTCACGATTGAAACTGCAGGTCGGTGACTTTTTTAAAGCAATTCCGACCGGTGGCGATACCTATATCCTGAAAAATATTGTGCATGACTGGGACGATGCGCATGCTGCGAAAATGCTGGAACAGATTTACCGGGCAATGGACTCCGAAAGCAAACTGCTCATTATTGAAACACCGCTTACCAATACCAACAGACGCTCATACAGCGCATTGTTCGATGTGCTGATGCTTGTTTCCGTTGACGGAGGGAAAGAACGTACGAAAAAGGAATATGTTGCGCTGCTGTCACAGGCGGATTTCCAGGTGAGCAGGATACTGCCCACCGGCTCGGCAATGGTGATTCTGGAGTGTAAAAAACGGAAGGGTTGCATTTAAATACAACAAGGGACAAAAGACGATATAAGGAATGGCCATATTTTATATTTATTCTGTCTCTGGGCCATCAAAAAGGAGTACCTCCGGCTTCAAGAGCTTCATCCGGACATATCTTTTATTTACTCCTTAACGACAGCAAATGATTAAGAGAAAATAGTGTGCTTCAGTAAATATTCTGTTGTCTCGAAATGAGTACTATACAGTCTCTTTAAAGGGGATATTATATGAAAAGACGTTTCGATATACCCGGTATAATCAGTATTGCCATTTTGGTTCTTCTCTCATCCTGTGCTGAAAAAAAGGAGGAAACAAAAAAAAGTATTCTTCCGGGTAGCGTTATTTCAGCATACACCTCAGGATTTATTTCCCGTGAAAGCACTATAAAAGTCAGGTTTGTGAGGAGTATTGTCGGGAGTGACGATATTCAGAAAACAGTTGAAACCCCTGTCTTTAAATTCAAACCGAAAATAGCGGGGACAACGGTCTGGTCTGACGCCGGAACACTGGAATTCAAACCGGACAACGACCTGAAATCCGGACAGAAGTACTCCGCCACCCTTGACCTGTCTCCGATAATGGAAATTACTGAAGGCGACAGGGTCTTTACCTTTCAGTTTTCGGTTCTAAAGCAGCACTTCGACATTTCCATTGAAGGACTGGAGCCTTTTTCATATAATGTTCTCAATCTGCAAAGAATCACCGGAACGCTCACTACCGTTGATGTTGAGGATTGTATAAAAGTCGAAGCAATTCTTACGGCCACACAGGAAAATAACGAACTCCCCATTGTGTGGAACCATGCCGGTGATCGTAAAAAGCATACGTTTACAATAGACAGCATCGTGCGGGGAGATCAGGTGTCTATTGTTACCCTGCAATACTCCGGTAAAGCGATTAATATCGATGAGAAGGGAAGCCGGACAATCGATGTCCCCTCTATCCGCAATTTTAAGGTGGTTGATATAAAACCGATGCAGGATCAGACGCAGTATATTGAAGTTCGGTTTTCAGATCCGTTAAAAAAGAATCAGAATCTGAAGGGATTGATTCGGGTGAACGGCAAATCCAATCTCAAATTTACTATAGAGTCCAATATCGTGAAAGTATACAGCCCGAAACGAATGGGAGATGACGTTACCGTTGATGTAGAAGCGGGTATTAAAAACAGTATGGGTATACGCCTTGACGAGACGGTACAGAGAACGGTCGCCTTCCAGGAGGTGAAACCGTCAGTCAGATTTGTCGGCAAGGGTTCTGTTTTTCCTACAACCAACGGATTACAGCTTCCCATAGAAGCGGTTAACCTTAATACGGTTATCGTTGAAGTAACCCAGGTATTTAAGGATAATGTGCCGCAGTTTTTACAGGTGAATGATCTGAACGGTGATGATGAGATGAGCCGGGTCGGCCGTGTTGTATGGAAAAAAACGGTACCGCTGGAATTTACCCCCGATAAAATAAATCGCCGGGTTCGGTATGGATTGGATATGACACATCTGGTCGAGAATTTCAAAGGCGGCATGTATCAGATAAAATTGTATTTCCGAAGGCCGCACATCGAATATCATTGCAGTGACACAAGCCTTCCGGAAGATCTGGTTGATGAAGGATTAACGAATGTTGACGAAGAGGAGGAGGACAGTTTCTGGGATTACTGGGAAAACAGCGGATTCAACAGTTGGGAATATTATAATTACCGGCATAACCCCTGCCATCCGGCATACTATAAACATTACTACGATCATGATATAACGGTAAAGCGTAATGTCCTTATCTCCGATATCGGTTTGATTGCCAAGAAGGGAAACAATGACACCATTGTTATTATCGCCACCGACATTAAAACGGCAACACCGCTCTCCGGGGTGACGATACAGGTACTTGACTACCAGCAAACAGTTATGGCTGCAGGAAAAACCAACCGGCAGGGATTCGTCTCTCTGTATACCCACCACAAACCTTTTGTCGCGGTCGCACACTATGAAAATCAGAGCGGGTTTCTGCGATTACAGGACGGCGACGCTCTTTCGGAGAGTCAATTTGATGTGGCCGGTGAAAAGGTTCAGAAAGGCATCAAGGGATTCATCTACGGTGAACGGGGTGTCTGGCGGCCCGGTGACTCCCTTTTTCTGACCTTTGTCCTGCAGGACAGCGAGAACCGACTGCCGGAAAACCATCCGGTTATTTTCGAACTGTGGAACGCCAGGGGACAGCTCGTGGAAAGGAAAAAGAGATACAATTCTAAAAACGGTTTTTATACCTACATCACCAGAACGGATCAAGATGCGCCGACCGGCAACTGGTATCTCAAGGTACGGGTTGGCGGGGCCTTGTTCGAAAAGAAGATAAAAATCGAAACGGTCATGCCCAACCGGTTAAAGATTAACCTCGATTTTGGGAAGGCTGTGACGCAACTGAGAGAAGGGCCTGTTGACGTAATGCTCTCTTCCACATGGCTTCACGGCGCTATAGCAAAAAATCTGAAGGCGGATATGGAGGTTACCCTTTCACCCATGCACACCACTTTCAAGGGATATGAATCGTTCACCTTCGATGATCCGGTGCTCGAATTCAAGCCGGAAAAAATAGAGGTATTTGACGGCACGCTTAACAATGAAGGGAAAGCATCCGTTTCGTTCCGTTTGATGACTGATGAGCTGTCTCCGGGAATGCTTAACGCACAGTTCAGAACGCGGGTGCATGAACCGAGCGGCGCATTCAGCACGGATGTGTATACCATTCCCTATCATCCATACGACCGATACGTTGGTTTGCAGCTTCCCAAAGGTGACAAGGCCCGCGGCATGCTTCTCACCGATACCACCCACAAGGCCAGAATAGTATTGATTGATAAGGATGGTAAGAAGGTATCCCGGGGCAGCGTCGAGGTACGGATGTATAAAATTAAATGGCGCTGGTGGTGGGAAAAGGGACCGGAATCCCTTGCGGAATATGCCGGCTCAAAAGAATTCAGCGCTATTAAAATCGACACCGTTTCCATTACCAACGGCGCCGGTATCTGGGACTTTAAAATCATGTATCCTGCGTGGGGCCGCTACCTGATTAGGGTATGTGATCTTGACGGCAAGCACAGTACCGGTAAAACGCTCTATATCGACTGGCCCGGCTGGGCAGGCAGAGCACGGAAAGAGGATCCCAGCGGGGCAAAAATGCTCTCCTTTTCTTCCGATAAAACCGAGTACTCTGTCGGTGAAGATATAATTCTCACCATACCCACCGGTAAGAAGGGGCGCGGACTTATCAGTATTGAAACCGGTAGTAAGATCATTCAAACAGACTGGTTCGAAGCAAGTGAGGAGCCGGTACGGTACCGCTTTCGGGCACAGGAAACAATGGCACCGAATATATACGTTCACGTAACATTCCTGCAACCGCATATGCAGGTGGAAAATGACCTGCCCATCAGACTATACGGCGTCATACCCATCAAAATTACCGATGCTGAAACGGTACTGGAACCGGTTATAACTGCTCCGGATGTTTTCAGGCCCGAGCAGAAGGTAACGGTTTCAGTAAGTGAAAAGAAAAAGAGGGCCATGACCTATACCCTGGCAATTGTTGATGAAGGACTGCTGGATCTGACCCGATTCAAGACCCCGGATCCGTGGAACCATTTTTATACGCGTGAAGCACATGGGGTGAAAACATGGGATGTATTCGATGATGTGGTTGGAGCGTACGGCGGCAAGCTTGAACAGCTTCTTGCAATCGGAGGTGGTGATGAAGGCATCGATCAGGGAAAGAAAAAAGCAAACCGCTTTCCGCCCATGGTCCGGTTTATCGGGCCGTGTGATCTGAAACGGGGTAGAAAAAATAACCATGTCATTGATGTACCACAATATGTCGGGTCTGTTCGTATTATGGTTATCGCCGGACGGAAAAAAGCCTACGGCTCAACTGAAAAGCAGGTCTTTGTGCGGAAACCGTTAATGATTCTCGGAACCCTGCCGCGGGTGCTCGGACCGGGAGAGACAGTAACTCTGCCTGTCTCGGTTTTTGCCCTTGAAGACAAAATCAGAAATGTAACTGCCTCAGTTACCACGAACTCGCTGCTTGAAATAGAGGGTGATGCAACTAAGAAGATCCCCTTTACACAGACCGGTGATAAAGTCCTGTACTTTACCCTCAAAGCAGGTCAGGCAACCGGTATTGCAGCGGTCGATATTAAAGCATCAGGCGGCGGTGAAAAAGCCGGACAACATATAGAGCTGGATGTGCGCTCACCGGTTTTGCCCGTTTTAGATGTCTATGATGCAACAGTCGAGCCGGGAAAAACCTGGAGAGAAACCATACGGCTTCCCGGCATTTCAGGGACAAACACCGCCATGCTGGAAGTGTCTCGCATACCACCGCTCAACCTCGGCAAACGACTGCAGTTTTTAATCAGATACCCGCACGGCTGTGTTGAACAGACGACTTCAGCCGCATTTCCTCAGGTATACCTGAACAAACTGCTGGAGATGTCACCCGAGTTGAGCACCCGGACACAGAACAATGTTAAGGCCGCTATTGATCGTTTGCGCGGCTATCAGATTGCAAACGGCGGATTCGGCTACTGGCCGTACGCGTCCGAAGCCAATGACTGGAGTACCAACTATGCCGGTCATTTCCTGATCGAGGCACAGAAGACCGGTTATAACGTTCCCGGCGCAATGCTTGACAATTGGAAGCGATATCAGAAACAGCGGGCACGCTCATGGATAATGGGCTCGACCGGCTCCGAACTGATTCAGGCATACCGCCTGTATACCCTTGCCCTGGGTAATGAAGCCGAACTGGGCGCCATGAACCGGCTGCAGGAAGAAAAAGACCTTGGCAGTGTGGCAAAGTGGCGACTTGCGGCCGCCTATTGGCTCGCCGGGCATACCGAAGCGGCAAAGAAGATTTTACGCGGGTGTAAAACCACGGTTCCGAAGTATCGTGAACTGTCCAATACGTTCGGATCCCACCTGCGGGATAAGGCAATGATCCTCGAGGTCCTTGCTCTGATGAATGAACATAAGAAGGCGGTGCCTCTTGTTAAGGAACTCTCCGAAGCTCTCTGCAGTAAAAAGTGGTACAGCACTCAGACAACCGCCTATATTCTTATTGCCATGGCACGCCATGCCGGGGTAACCGATCCGAAAAGCTCCTTTTCGTTCACCTATGCGGTTGATAACGGTACCGAGCAGAAGGTTACGACTTCCGCCGCTATCGTGCAGAAGGAGCTGGCTATAACGGACCCGGCAACGCTGGCCTGTCTCTTTACAAACACAACCGACAGACCGGTGTTTCCGCGTATTATCTGTGAGGGATTACCGGAGCCGGGAAAAGAAAAAGGCAGCAGTAACGATCTGTCTATTGCCGTTATCTATACTGATATGAACGGAAGAACAATCGATCCTGAAGATTTGGAACAGGGCAACGACTTCAGGACTGAGGTTACGGTAAAAAACACCGGAAAAACCGGACGGTATGATGAGATAGCCCTGTGCCATATCTTCCCCTCGGGATGGGAAATTCACAACGAGCGGATGTATGCCGGTGATGATCCCCACTCTCCCCTCTTCGATTATCAGGATATACGTGACGACAGAGTCTATACCTATTTTGATCTGAACCATGGTGAGGAAAAGAGTATAACCGTTATCCTTCATGCCGGCTATATCGGCAGATATTACCTGCCGATGGTCGGTGTCGAAGCAATGTATGATGCAACGATTAACGCCCGCGTTCCGGGTAAATGGATAAGGGTAAAAAGACCGGGGGCCGACAACTGATAACCGGAATCGTGTGTCGAGTGAAAGTATTCTTTAAACGTTACGACCGTCGATATCGAAAGCTGTTCCGGATTATTGGAGGGGCGGCGGTTCTTTTTGCATTATTTTTTTCACTCCTCCCAACCCCTTTTACTGATACATCCTATTCACCGGTACTGGTGGACACCAGGGGCATTCTCCTTGGCGCCTCTATTGCCGGGGATGAACAGTGGCGTTTTCCACCGCTGGATTCCATTCCGGAAAAATTCATTACCGCAGCCACACACTTCGAGGATCGCCGATTCTTCTATCATCCGGGAATTGATCCCATTGCACTGGTGCGCGCATGTGTACAGAACATTCGGCAAAGGCGGGTAATCAGCGGCGCGAGTACCATTACCATGCAGGTGATACGCCTTTCCCGTCCCGACAAAAAACGGACTATCGGAGAAAAACTCTTTGAAATGACATGTGCGGTCAAGCTTGAATTACTGAAAAGTAAAAGGGAGATCTTCAGGTTATATGCCTCCCATGCCCCCTTCGGCGGGAATGTGGTAGGGATCGAAGCCGCTTCGTGGCGTTATTTCGGTAGAACACCCCATAACCTTTCCTGGGCGGAAACCGCCATGCTCGCGGTATTACCCAACAGCCCCGCATTGATACATCCGGGTAAAAATCGCATGATGTTAAAGAAGAAACGTGATATGTTACTGAACCTGCTCAGGCATCGCGGCATAATAGATTCATTGACCTGCTCCATTTCTCAGGCAGAGCCGCTGCCGCCTAAGCCCTATCCGATTCCTGTGCATGCACCGCATCTTCTCGAGCGTCTCAAGGATGAAAAAAGCACGAACACCCTACTCTACGGCCGGTTACAAGTGACGATCGATCGGACACTTCAGATACAGGCCAACAACCTTGTTCTCCGGCATTATAAAAAACTGCAGGGGAATGAGGTTTACAATTGCGCAGCACTCATCGTAGACAACAGAATGAATGCGATCATCGGGTATGTGGGAAATGTTTTTCAAAAGGGATTGCATGACCACGGCAATTACGTCGACATTGTCACCGCACCCAGAAGCACGGGCAGTATACTTAAACCGATACTCTATGCCTGCATGCTCCATGACGGAGAGTTGTTGCCGATACAGTTGATTCCGGATATTCCAATAAGAATGGGAAGTTTCTCACCGCAGAATTATTCGCGCTCCTATGAAGGAGCGGTACCGGCCTCTATGGCACTTGCGCGGTCGCTCAATATCCCTGCAGTATATATGCTGCACGTGTATGGGGTTGACCGTTTTTACGATAAATTAAAGAGCCTTCACTTCTCAACCCTGACCCGATCCGCGGATGATTATGGTCTCACGCTTATTCTGGGTGGTGCCGAAGGTACCTTGTGGGATATCGTTTCTCTCTACTCGTCAATGGCAAACAGGGTAACGGGTTTTTTCAACCCTGAAATTAAACTCAGACCATTACAGTTGCTGAAAAACACATCGGAAATACCAATCGATACTCTCAATTACGACCTTGATGCAGCTTCATGCTGGCTTACCTTGCAGGCTATGCTTGAAGTCGTTCGCCCTGATGAAGAGATGGCCTGGAAACAGTACACCTCATCCGGAAAGATTGCATGGAAAACCGGGACCAGTTACGGTTTCAGAGACGCCTGGGCCGTAGGAGTCTGTCCTGCCTATACTGTCGGCGTATGGGCCGGTAATGCCGACGGTGAAGGACGGGCCGGTATGACCGGGTTTACCGCCGCAGCACCGCTGCTGTTTGAGTTGTTTGATCTTCTCAACACCGGTGCCTGGTTTGAAAAACCCGAAGCAGCCATGAAAAAAATTGCCGTATGCAAAAAGAGCGGATATCGCAAAGGTATGTATTGCCGGGAAAGTAAGCTTATTGATGTCCCGGAGCATGTCCCGACCACCCCCTGCTGCCCTTTTTGTAAAAGTATCGTCTGTGACCGGTACAAGCGATGGCGACTCCATGCTGACTGCGCCTCGATTGCAGAAATGGAACAGACATCATGGTTTATTCTGCCGCCTGCGCAGGAGTGGTTTTATATACAAAAGCATGCGGATTACCGGAAAGTTCCACCGTACCGTCCCGATTGTGTAAAAACACTCGATGCAAACACTTCGCAAAACATGTCACTGATTTGCCCCAAAGCCAACTCTGATATTTACATTCCTTTGGAACTGGACGGCAAACGAGGGCGAGTCGTTCTGAAAGCTGTACACCGTGACTCAAAGAGAACTATTTTCTGGCATGTAGATAATACTTTTATTGGATCAACACGAAGAATACATCAGATCTCAATTGTACAATCATCCGGGCGCCATACCGTGACCCTGGTGGACGATGCCGGAGAGATGGTCCAAAGGCATTTCACTATCCTTGAAAAATAGCCTCTTATAATCTCTTTTTCCAGCGCTTTTCCAAAAACGATATTGGATTAAAATACCAGCAGGATAGATCTTTATTGGTGTAACACTCAAGATTATAGGCGCGGAAAAAACGGGTCGGGTATAGTGGCGTCGGATCTATTGCTGCCGGTTTCATTTTCAGGATTTACAGGTGAATATGATTGAACAGCCGATATCAGCGGTGAGATATTCAGGGAATATAATCAACTCGCCCTGTTCACCACATAATCGGCAAATTCCATAAGCGCATTCTGTGCCTCCGACTCTTCGATGTGTTTAAGATCTTCCTTGCACGCCATGCCGTATTCTTCAGCCTTTTTAAAGCTGTATTCAATGCCGTTGTAGTGGTTGACAATATCACGAATCCGGTTTAGCGTGGAATGGTCAACCTGTTTTGCTTTACATACCGAACTTAGCCATTCCCGGTCTTTTTTATCACCGTTGCGCATTACACAGATAAGCGGAAGGGTTATTTTCCCTTCGCGGATATCACTTCCGAGTGGTTTGCCGAGGGCTTTTTCTTCAGCGATCAGATCGAGCATATCGTCGGCGATCTGAAAGGCCATGCCGAGATTCCGGCCGTACCGGGTAAGTGTTTCAACCTCGCCGTTAAAGCTGGTGCCGCATAGTGCGCCGATACGACAGGCGCAGGACATTAGGGATGCTGTCTTGTCCGCATTAATGGTAAGATATTTCTCTTCCGAAAGATTCATATTATATTGGTGCTTCAGTTGGCACAGGTCGCCCCGCGCCATCTGGCTGGTGGTTGAAGCAACACAGCGGATAATCTCTAAATTGCCGATTTCTGCAAGAATGTTAAACACCATGGAATAGAGATAATCTCCCAGGATAATCGAAACCCGGTCACCGAGTCGTGAATTTATGGTGGGCACCCCCCTTCGCAGGTTATCGTTATCAATGATATCATCGTGTATCAGGCTGGCGGTATGTATCAATTCAATAGCGGCGGCAAGCCGAATACTCTGCTCCCCAGAAAAGTTGCATATTTGGGCGGACATGAGCAGGAGTGCCGGCCGAAGCCGCTTGCCTCCGGCACGCAGAATTTGTGGTATTGACTGTTTAATAAACGGGTCATCAGAGTGAAGCAGGGTATGCAGATGCTTCTCAACATCCGCCAATTGGTGTATCACCGGTTTGTACAATTTATGATTAATCATGATTACGTACCGAATAATTTATTTGTATCCCGCCTAAATCCCTCCCGCTTTGCTGCGAGATCAAGATGCAGAGTTGCCAGATTCTCGACTACAAGAACGCCGTCATCGATCATGTTACGCGTATCAACGATTTTAATATACCCCTTACAGGTATCGCACACTTCAACCCGGTGGAAAGGATCCTCCTCATCATAGAAATAGCGTAGTTTGTCCTGGTCGGTGTTACCGCAGAAGGTGCACTCCAGGCGGCCGAATTCCCAGTTTGCCCGGCACAGATAGCACTGCAGGTATTTTTTACCGGTCTCTTTTGCCAGCCTGCCCATAAGGGGTTCACCGCCGCAGACCGGACAGGTCCCCTTAAGCCACACATTTGAATCAATATATTCTCTGAGTTTCTCAGCATATTTCTCCAGAAACGGTGGCAGTGTCTGTGAAGCGATAAAGGTCAGTAAATCAGCCTCAATAGTGGATCGTTCAGCGCAATCTTGCAGATTCCCATGGTGCTCCAGAAATCCTTTCAGCAGGGTCCGGTGCCGGTTGTCACCGGCCTTTTCAAATACCTGCCATGAGCGCCTGACATCCGCACCCTTATCACGTGCATACGTATCAGCGATTGCGCAAATACGATCCGCAAGCTCGTCGAACCGATCCCAGGGTATCCTTACTACGCCGGTGGTTAAAAACGGTTTGCCCTTTTTGTGCCGTTTACGGCAGGTTGAAACGTCCAACGTAGTGTAATCCGGCGTAAAGGATTCATAAAACTCCTTCTGCGCTTTAAAAATCGATTCAAAGCATTCGCCTATGGTACTCAGATCCGTTTGTTTTTCCTTAAGCTCAGCAACACCGGTTACAGCGGCATCATACGAGTGTCTGGTAACGGGCATTATTACTTTCTTTGATGATTTGTGTAAAAATGATAACGCTTCTTAAAATATTTTCCCCTTGGTAAAAGATGCAAGAAAGATTTCATGGTACACTTCTTCTTGTTCCCTGTCTTTGTTGTACCGACAGCCCTCTTAATTGCCGGGTTAATAGAAAAATGGAAATACGCACCGGTATTTCCATTTTTTCTATTTACATAACTGGATTGATCTTACGCCAACTGACCGGCATACAGAATTACATACCTCAGGAAAAAACCGCCCAGAAGAATAAGTGCAGAAATTACCAGCGAGGTATGCGCACTGACAGATTGTTTTCTCTCGATTATCATGGGGACGACCAGCCCGAGGCCGACAATACCGACCCAGAACAGGAGGCCGAACTTTGCACCGATCATTGCGCGCATGGGAGCGACCTGGATACCTACACCGATAAATATCGCAAGGCACACCAGCAGCACCCCGATTACCCAGCAGTCTATCTTCTCCAGATCGTGCAGTACGGTATCTTCATCACCTATGATATTGACCAGTTTCATCAATGCGAGAATAAAAATGATGGCGGCAAGTCCTGTGTCCGTGGCTGATATAATAAAAACGACCGGTAAAACCCAGTTACTCCACAGAGGATTCGGTGTTGCAGAGAGCAGGACACCGGTATACACCGCTACCATTACTGCGAAGGGCAGACCGATAACACCGACAATCTTTGTCAACACACTGCCCCACGAAAAGGGAATACCGATAATGCAGGCCACCATATAAATCAGGGCAATGATAGTGAACAGTGTTAAAAGCCAGGTTCCCCATGACATGATTGATTCGGGATTAAACATAAGGTAGGGTGGCGCCAGACTGAACCCTTCACCGCGCCGCAGCAGCATTTCCCAGAAACGCTGCGGGTTACCCAAATCAACAACAAGGAACAGTACACCGATAATAACCGGCCATGGAGCGATAAGAGCGCCGGCCAGGCGTACGCTGGCATATTTCTTGCCACCGGCAAGATCGGCCATGACAGCGACAAAAAATGCTGCAGCGCCCATACCGGCTGCAAAGAGATATAACGCAACCGGAATTCCCCAATTCAGATGTTCCATATTAGCTCACCTCCTTACTGTCAGACTGTTGCGGTGCATCTGCCTGTTCGTCAGCTTTTTCCGCAGCAGCGGCTTTCTGTTCACCCTGCCTGAAATTCTTCATGATACCATACAAAATAGCTGCACCCGGAATAATACCAAGCAGCCATCGTGGAAGCACCAGTGGTTTTTTCGGCTGCTCAGGCAATCCGTAAACCGATGCTTTTTCCGGAAGGAGATACATGACACCCAGGCCGCCGAGTTCAGTCTCACCATAGATACGCGGTTTCTTGCCGGTCTGTTTTTCAAGAATAGCCTGGCGCTCCTTAGCAAGCTTCAGCATCTTATCACGGGTACCGAATTGCACCGCACCGGTCGGACAAGCAGTTGCACAGGCCGGCTGCAAACCGTTATCAACCCGGTCGATACACATTCTGCATTTCTTAGCGGTACCGGTTATCAGGTCGGCATGCGGTATCCCGAAAGGACATATCTCCACACAGTATTTACATCCTGCACAGACATTCTGATCAATGTAAACTATTCCATCCGGCCGTTGCTTCATTGCTCCGGTGGGGCACGCTTCAACACAGGCAGGATCCCCACAGTGCATACACTGCTGTTTCCGGAACAGCCAGCGCAGCGGCTCGTCCTCCGGCTCAATAAACTGAATAAGTGTCCATGTCTGGGCGTTTAAAGTCGGTGGATTCTGGTACGACCCGGTAAAGCAGGTCTTCACTGCCGGCAATTGATTCCACTGCTTACAGGCAATCTGACAGCCGCGGCATGCCATACATTTCGAAACGTCAATTAACATTGCCTTTCGTGTCATATTAGATCACCTCCTTTCCCAAGTCCTTTTGGACCTCAGGATTTAATCGATCTATTCCATAAGGAGATTTTTTTACATCACATAAAAACGCTTTAAATTCGGGTATCATTGTATTGGCATCACCTACATGCGGGGTAAGCATATTTGCGCTGCACCCGCATGATCCGCCTTGATACCCCCAGTGCCAGGGTACCCCAATCTGGTGAATCGTTTTACCGGCCACTTTGTAAGGTTTAAACCGTTTTGTCACGCATGCCCACCCGCCAAGCAGGCCGCGGGCGGTAATAACATGTACACGATCACCGTTTTTAATACCCTTTTCATTTGCGAGCTCCTCGCTCATTTCAACAAAAACCGCCGGCATTAATTCATCGAGCCACGGAAGATTTCTCGTCATCATACCCGCCTGCCAGTGTTCGGAAACCCGGTAGGTGGTACAGACAATCGGATATTTATCAGGGGTGCCGCACGGGTTCGCGTCCGGTTTGGCAACATGCCAGAGTTTCACTGTGGGGTTGATCATTACGGAATGCCCTATCGGGTTTTTCGTCAGCGGGGTTTCCAGCGGCTCGTAGTGTTCAGGCAGCGGGCCGTCAGCCATACCGATTGCAAATATCCGTGCATGTCCTTCCGGTTTCATAATAAATGGATACTTGGCATCATTTCGCCAGGAACCATCGGGATTCTGCAACGGAAACCAGCCGCCGTCCGGTACGTCACCGACCCATTTCCTGGTGACATATTTTCCATTGACCACGGCACCTTTAAAGGCGATAACCGGATGCTCTTTATCCCACGGTACCCCTTTAGGATCTACCGATGCACGGTTGTATATGATACGACGATTGATCGGCCAGCACCATGACCACTCGGGATACAATCCGATACCGCTTGCATCGGTGCGACCGCGGCGGGCTGCCATATTACCTGCTTCTGTATATGAACCCGTATACAGCCAGTTTCCCGCACTGGTTGACCCGTCAGCCTGGAGCTTGCCGAAACTTGGCAGCAGTTTGCCGGTATTAAGGTCATAGCCGTTTATCTCTTTTGCAACCGCATGGACATCCGGCTCATCAGAGGTACCATAATGCCAGTTCATATCAAGAATCGAACCAGCAATCGGTCCGCCTTTCTGTTTGTATAGCTCCCGTACGGCTTTAAACAACTCATTGAGTATCCACAAATCAGAGCGTGCATCGCCAAAGGGGTGCACCGCCGCATACCGCCACTGCTGCCAGCGTCCCGAATTGGTGATACTTCCCTCTTTTTCCATTGAAGCCGCGGCAGGAAGCATGAAGACCTCTGTTTTAATCTTCCTGGGATCAACCCGCTCTGCAGTATCGTTTTCAACCGGGCGATTCCAGAAATTCGCAGTCTCAGTATTCCAGATATCAGCGCAGACAAGCCAGTCCAGCTTTTCAAGAGCAAGTCGTTCCTTACCGCAGTTCGGCCCGCCTACAGCAGGATTCTGCCCCATGCAGATCATTCCTTTAATCTTGCCTTCATACATTGCTTCAAAGAGTGATATATGGGAATAATCCTTGCCTATCTCACGCTTGGGTAGGTAATTAAAGGCAAAATC
>CAZIYW010000128.1:0-14705 GCA_964543525.1 uncultured Fibrobacterota bacterium
TATATATGGTAGGGTCTTACAATGCAAGTACAAAATGTGGTTTTTTCTATTTTTTGAGGATTATTGGTATAAAATAACATTGATTGAAAAGGGTCTTACAATAACAAGCTGTGTAACTCATTGTTTTTTTTTAACGTTATGAAGCAAAAAGAAGGATAACTCTTAAACTCCTGTATAAGTACCCATGCGCTTGTGCCTCTATTTTAATAAGAAAGCGTTTGTTCTTATGGAGGGTAAGTCCGAGACGATAGAGAAGCTGTGGAAAATGTATGTTTCTTCTAAATGCCTGCAGATGTGCATCTTTTTCCTTGTCTATAGCTGTTGCCTCGTATCCTGATGCCCGCAATTGTTCGACAACAATATCTGTTAGTATCCGAAACTCATCATAGGAGAGGTCGAAGGCATCGAAATCGAGATCTTCAGAGAAACGCCGGTTGTTATGAATAATTCTCAGATTTGTTCCTCCGTTAAAGCTTATTTTCGTTACATACTGCGAACCTGAAATACTTTCCAGCATCTTGTATTGAATATATTCCTTAAGGATAAATTCTCTAAACTGAGGACGTCGCAATTCTTCGGGATATAATGAGTAAAGTTGCTCCATACTAACCATGCGATACTCCTTGTACAAGGGAAATTCTTTTTTCAAGTGCACGACTTTTAAAAATGTCCAGGTAACGGGCGAGTTTTTCCTTATTAATATCTTCTTCCAGGATATCGGGATCCATCCTGAGCGCGCGAATTTCTGCTTCGGTATTATACTTTTTCCGGATGTAGAAAAAGTCAAGCAGGGCCTTTTCGGCATCCGCAATACGAAGCTGCCTCTGTTTTTCCGGTGCTGTGCCCCTGTATTCCGGAGTGAATGGCACAAATTCATAGCCAAAGAATAACGATTTTTTTATATGTGCATAGTTGAAATCTCCGGTTTTATTCGATACCGTATATGTCTTTTTCGTTGTTACCGAGGTGATAGTAACAACGGTTTCCGGTATAATGCCATGATATGACAGTGCAGTTTCCAAGCTTACGTATGAAGGGCTATACATCGTATTGGCAATGAGAAGGTGTGCATTGCCCTGGTGTAGAAACTCTGGAAAACAATACCATTTATGTCTGATTTTAACAATATATCCCTTTTTCTGCCATTCCACAAGCCGTCTCCGGTCAAAATGAGGATATATTGCCCTGATATGATCAAGTGAAAACAGGCCGAAAGAGTTAAATGTTTGTATGAATTCAACATAGTTCATAGCAAAATATTTCCAAATGTTGTGAAAAATAACAACAAATGGAAATATATAATGAAGTGAAAAGCATGTCAAATTAAAAATGGGGCTAACTAAACGATACTGCTCTTTTCGACGGTTCACCCTTAATCGCACAACGAGATATAAATTCTAAATCACGACGTCTTCCTGTACCGCATTATAGCACAACTAAAAAGCGATAAACCCAGAATACATATAGCATAAATTTCATGGGAGATATCCTGAAAGCTTGCTCCTTTAAGGAGCACCATACGATTGACTTTAATAAAATAGGCGACAGGATTAAAGAAGTTTAAGATCTGAGCCCACCGGGGCATGCTTTCTACAGGAGTGAATATTCCACTCATAAGAATGAAAATCATCATGAAGAAGAATGCGATAAACAGGTACTGCTGCTGTGTTTCAGCGAATGTTGACATAAAGAGGCCAAGGCTCAGCACAGCAACGAGAAACAGGATAAGGAACAGGAACAGAACCAGCAGGTTCCCCTGTATGGGTACGCCATAAGCCAGCTTTGCTATTGTTAATCCGAATGAGAATTCAAACAGCGCGATTACCAAAAAGGGAAGTAACTTACCCGCGATAAATTGATACCGTTTGATCGGCGTCACATTGATCTGCTCACTGGTGCCGATCTCTTTTTCCCGCACCAGATTAAGACCACACAACAGGAATCCGATAGCGGTGACAAGGATTACAAGTATACCCGGCGCCATATATAATTTGTAATTCAGCTCTTCATTGTACCAGTATCTACTGGTAATCTGAATAAATCCTGCGGATCGTGCCGGTGAAACTTTCATTAATTCACTTGTTATCGACCGATTATACTGCTGGATGATTCCCTGACAAAAGGCATAGGCGGACCGGGCGAAATTACCGTTAACTGCATTGATGAGCAGTTGTATATTTACCTGCTCATTATTAATGATATTTTTTTCGAAAGATGAAGGGATGGAAAGAATAATATCAACCTCATTGCCCAGAAGCAGCTCTTCAGCCTCATGCAGGGAGAATGTCGTGTGATTAACGATAAAGAACGGGGACCCTTTAAAGCATCGAACCAGCGCACGGGACTGTTGTGACAAATCCAGGTCCACAATACACATCCTGATATTTTTTATCTCAAAGGTGACCGCCGGGACCAGAATGAGCAGTTGAATAACAGGTACGGCAATCATCAGCCGCAGCATGAGATGATTTCTGAGAATCTGCGTGAATTCTTTTTGCAGGAGAAATAATATAATACGCATGGTCGTCCCTTACACCGTCAACCTGATGCTGAATTTTTTAATACTGACAACAAGGAAAAACAGGGTCATACCTGCAATTATACACGTTTCTTTCCAGACATAACTGAAACCGGAGCCTTTAATCATGATATTTTTTACGATCACAATAAACCATCGGGGAGGAATGATCAGACTGAAATATTGATAAAAAACCGGCATGTTTTCCACCGGGAATATAAAACCGGATAACAGTACGGAGGGAAGGAGCAACCCGATGAGGGACATAAACATTGCCTGCTGCATACTCTGTGCAACGGTTGAAATGAGAATGCCGAGCGATAATGCCAGTGTTATAAACAGAATACTTTCAAACAGCAGTAATACAATACTTCCTATGATTGGAAGTTTAAATACAAAATAGGCCATTGTCAGAATCAGCAAGACGTTAACAAATGACAAAAACAGATAAGGAATGACTTTTCCAAGAATAATATGTCCCGGTTTCAGCGGTGAAACAAGGAGGACTTCCATGCTACCGAACTCTTTTTCGCGCGTTATTGTTACTGACGTCATGAGTGCACAGATAAGCATGAGAATTAACGTCATAACTCCGGGTACAAACATAAACGCATCTTTGAGCTCGGGATTATAGTACATGCGGACTTCAGGAACAACTCTCATCATACCCGCCGACGCAGGATACTTTTTTTTGATATAGTCAAGTATAATTGCTTGGGTATAATTGACCACAAGGCGGGCCGAGTTAGGCTCTGACGCATCGGTGACCAGATTGACAACCGCAGAACCCTCTTTTACTATTTTTTGGGCGAAATTGCCTTCAAATACAATTACCTCACGGGCGTCACCGCTTCGTAAAACCTGATCAATTTCATCATAGGAATGGAGAACCGCATGCAGTTTGAAAAATTCTGAAGAAACAATTTTCTGCGTCACTTCCCGTGTGATATCGTCCTTTGACAAATCCAGTACTGCAACCTTTACATCCTTAATATCCATAGAGACAACATAACCGAACATAAGTATCTGCACTGCAGGTATACCAAAGACGATAAGCAGAGTGCGAACATCCCTGAATATATGAAGAAATTCCTTTTTAATAAATGCACGGAAACGATTCATACTATACTCACCTATACTCCGATACCACCCGGACGGGCTATGGAAATAAACACATCATGTATCGACTGAACGTTGTATTGCCGCTTGAGATTTCCCGGCGTATCAAGCGCGACAATTCTTCCTTCACTCATAATTGACACACGGTCACAATACTCGGCCTCATCCATATAATGCGTGGTTACAAAGACGGTAATACCATTATGCGCCTCCTCATAGATTAATTCCCAGAACTGCCTTCGGGTTAAAGGATCAACACCGCCGGTCGGCTCATCAAGGAACACAATCCCGGGATTGTGAAATACAGCAACGGAAAAAGCCAGCTTCTGCTTGATTCCCAGCGGCAAGCTTGCAATAAGGCTGTCTTTCTGCTTTTCCAGACGTAATTTCTGTATAATTTCCGTGGTTCGTGCTTTTATCTGTTTTATGGGCATACTGTAAATGCCTCCATAAAGCCGCATATTCTCAACCACGGTTAAATCCTCATACAGCGAAAATTTCTGGCTCATATATCCGATATTCTGCTTTATTTTCTCGCTTTGTTTTTGGACATTGTAACCGCCAACGGTTATTTCTCCGGAGGTCGGTTTGGAAAGGCCGCATAATATCCGAAGAGCAGTGGTTTTTCCGGCGCCGTTTGCACCCAGGAATCCGAATATCTCTCCTTTGTATACAGTAAATGACAATTGGTCATTGGCAACAAAGCTGCCGAACTTTTTTACCAGGTCTTTAACTTCTATTACTTTTTCATGATTCATAACAATCAACTGTTATACGGCGTTATGTGGTTTCAGCCAGACTCCATTGGAGGAAATAATCCTCAATTGTTGCCGGTATCTCTGAAATACTGAAACCTTCGTGACCATTCTCCTTTAAATACGACTCTACAAGATTAATTTCCGGCTTATCATCTGCAAACGTTATATGAATTGCATCACCGAATACATGCGCAGAATCTATGACGGGAGAAGCGCGCAAATCCTTTATCAGGCGGTATTTACTTTTACCTTTTACCGCATAGAGACACTTTCTGAAATTCGCAATTATCGAATGCGGCGCATCAATGGTGAAAACCACGCCATTCTGTATCAACGCCACCCGGTCACATAATCCGGCTTCGTCCATATAAGGTGTAGAAACGATTATCGTAATTCCGTTCTTCCGGAGTTTTCTAAGCATATGCCAGAATTCGGTTCTGGAAACGGCATCAACACCGGTTGTCGGCTCGTCAAGTACCAGTATTTTCGGGCTGTGGATAAGTGCACAACACAGAGCCAGCTTTTGCTTCATACCGCCGGAGAGCCTTCCTGCCAGCCGTTTTTTAAATGGTTCAATGTGCGTGTAGATGTCTTTGATAAGGTGATAATTCTTTTGTATAGTAGTACCGAATACCGTTGCATAGAATTCAAGATTTTCTTCGACGCTCAAATCCTGGTAAAGTGAAAATCTTCCCGGCATGTATCCGATAATGGTACGGATGGTTTTATAGCCTTTAACAACATCGTGTCCGTCAAGAAGCGCCGTGCCGGAATCGGGCAGGATAAGAGTCGTCAGAATCCTGAACAGGGTGGTCTTCCCCGCGCCGTCAGGGCCGATCAGGCCGAATAACTCTCCCGGCTTCACCTCAAAAGTTATATCGCTGCAGGCGATAACTGAATCAAAAGTTTTTTTTATATTGCTGACGGTTATCACGGTTTTACGGCGCTCCCCTGCCTGAAAATAGCTTCGCCAGGCATGCCGATTTTTATCCGTCCGTCATTAGCGACCCTTATTTTCACGGCATAGACCAGATTTACCCTGACCTGCTTGGTAAGAATAATTTTGGGAGTAAATTCCGCCTGCTCAGAAATCCAGCTAATAATACCGGGAAACGAGATGGAAGACTGGTTGTCACTGTCAATCAAAACCGTACACGAATCATTGATTTTTATCTTACCCACCTGCTGTGAAGAGGCATATACGATGAGATTCATCTCTGAAAGGTCGGCAATTTTTACGAGCGGCTTTCCGGCGCCGGTCAATTCAAATAACTCAACATACTTTTCCAGAACAGTACCGTCAATGGGCGAATAAATGAAACATCTTCTAATCTGCTCATTAATAAAATCCATTTTCTCTTTAAGAACCTCTATCTCACTGGTTACCGACAGCTTTTGGGTAAGCTGGGCATCGCGCTGTTTTTCAAGTACTTTTAACTGGCCGTCAAGTTCGTCATACTGTTTCTGCGTAGCTGCATTTTCCTTAAGCATATTCTTTACACGGTTAAAATTTATCACCATGTTACTTTTTTGCTGATCAATTACCGCGATCTGTGCTTTGATTCCAGCCAATCTTGTTTTAATCGCGGCGATCCGTGTCTCCAGTTCAGCTTTCTGTAACACCAATAGGGTTGTATCAATACTGCAAATCAGGTCTCCTTTATGCAATCTGCTTCCCGTCTCAACAGGCAATGCAATGATTTTACCGTTGACTTCCGACGAGATGGTTATGTCCGTAGCTTCAAAACTTCCATACGCGTCAGCGCCGTTTTCTTTATCGGAGCATGAATACAGGCAGGTTAGAACCAGTGCGGTATAGAGGGCTGTTTTCTTCATAGGTAATTTTTCCCGTTATAGTTATAATGAAAGGATTTCCCCCGAAAGGGTCATATAATCAATTTTTGCCTGGATCAGTTGTATCGTATGCACATCATAATTGATCCTGGCCTGTTTTTCCGCATTCAATTCAGTAAGGTACTCAGTGGAATTTATTGTGCCGTTTCTCAGTTTTACGGCAACTGTTCTGGCAATTTTTTCGCGAAGCCCGATAAGTTCCCTGTCACTCTCCAGCGTTTTTTCAATTTGTTCGATTTCCGCATATTGTTTTTCCAGGGCAGCACGAATCGAACGATCAAAATCCTTCTCCTTCAGAGAAACTATCTGCGATTGCTGCTCCATAACGGCCCTGTTTCTGCGTGTGATATGCCAGTCGAAAATATTCCACCGTATAGCCAATCCAACGGTATAATAGGTATCAAAATCGTCCTCCGTCATATTATTCCCCGGCGGTTTACCATATCCCCACGAAAAGAAGCCATACGCTTTGGGTATGAGTGCACTGCTCAACAGTTTTTGTTTCGCTTCAAGAATGTCTTTCTGGAGTTGAAACTTTTTCTTTTCAGGACGGGTAATAGCCGTGTCCGGCGTTACTGTAACATGAGGAGCAACAAGTGTCGGCTTATCTGATATCTGCATGCCCGTATACATAGACAAAAGGGAAAGTACAGACCGGTACCGGATTGACAAGGAAATTATCTGTTGCTCCACTTTGATACGCTCCGCTTTGATAATGTAAATATTTTCCTCCAGGACAACACCATTGGCCAGCCCCGCATTCAATTCAGTCAGACGGTTCTCCAATTCCGTCTTGAAAAGTCGGGCGAGCGAGAGATTTCTTTCCAGTAATAACAGTGAAAAATAGAGCCGATTTATTGTTTCATACATTTTATACTCGGCCACGGCAACAGCCTGAACATTCTGACCCAGGGTTGCCTCCTCAACCTTTTTAGTCCTGCTTACTGCCAGACCGTCAAAAAGCGTCTGCCGGACATCTAAAGTCACCTTGTACTGGTCATGGGGCATCTGCGGGAAAGTTAATCCGGGAATCGGAATATTCTGGGTTACGCTGCTGAAATCAATAACATCCGACGCATAGAGCATCTGGGCATTCAGCGATAATTCAGGAAGCCATTTACTGTAAAGATTTTTCTTTTTTAACGTATACATTCTTTCCTGTTTACCCTTTTCTCCACTGATCGGGTTGTTTTTTTGCGCCTCAGTATAACACTGAATCAGGGTGAGGGTATCGGCAAAAGAGAGGGTATGGATTGCCCAAAAGGCAAGTATTAATATATGGATTGATTTCATATGACAGCACCCTTAGTTTTTTAATGCTTTAAGGACAAATTGAGGAAGCATGGTTTTGCGCTTTTCCATTTCTTCATTAAAATCAAGCCCTTCTTCATTCATAATAAACTGGATTATACCGCGGGCAGCAAAAGGAAAAACACTCATCGAAACAATATTTATAAACAGATGAATAGGGCGATAATCTAAAAAGTTGCCGCTTTCAACGTCCCGAGCATATTGCTCTTTCATTAAATTCCGGGCATGAACGAATTCTTCACTCTCAAATAATTGCCGGATAAGATCGGGATTTCTGTTTATCTCGTTTATTAAAAATGCCGGCAGATACGGATTCTTCTGAAGAAATGTTATATGCTCACGGTAAAAAAACCGGATTTTTTCTTCAAGATTCATATTCGGATCGGAAAAAAAGTGTATCATCTTCTTGAACATATTCTTCGCAACGAGAGAAAATACTGCTTTAAACAGCTTTTCTTTGCTTCGGTAATAATAATGAAGCAGTGATTTATTGATTCCGGCCCTGTCAGCAATCTGCTGCATCCTGCTGCCGTCAAGGCCTTTTTCTTCAAAAACTTCTGCCGCTGCTTTAAAAATTTTCTGCTCTGTCTGTAACTCTTTATTGTCCATGCAATTTAACCTGTTGGATAAACTTTTTGGTTTAACCTAATAATTTAACTACACAGTTAAATATATAATAAAATTTTCTCTTCTGCACATTTTTTTCAGGGAAAAGCCCGGTGAGTTCTTAATCCAGGTTCAGAACCGGATTAAGCTGGTGCCGGAGGTGGGTTTCTGCAGCCGGGATTGACGATACGTATTGTCTTTGATCCTTAATTCTTTTTTGTTAATGTACTGCAAAAACAACTTCTGCTTTTTATCCGGAGTTAAAACTTCAGCTCCTCAAGGATATGAATAAATGATGTATTTTTCTATTCACACCATTATTTAATGAGGTCTATAAATTATATGAAACACGTATTTACTTTGACAACAATACTTGCATCAATATTCATTATAGCTTTTTGTATTCAGTGCAAAGACCGGGCGTGTTCGAACAGCAGGGAGGGTAAAATGGTAATCGGGGTTAAACTGTTTGATTATAACGGTGATTTCAATGAGCTTTTTAAAGAATTAACCTCTCTCGGTATTAATACGGTTTTTATCGTATCGGAGCATCTCGTTACCAGTAAAGAATTTTACGAAGCGGCAAAGAAAAACAATATTGCTGTTTTTGTAGTTATTCAAACCTTTATGAATGAGGCTGCGGTAAAAAAAGATTCATCTTTGTATGCCATTACTCATCGTGGTGAAAGGGCAATTGAGGAGTGGTCTCATTTTGTATGCCCGACACGCAAGGATTACCGTAAACAGCGGATTGACTATGTCAAAAATATTGTGCAGACCTATAATCCCGATGGTATCAGTATCGATTTTATCCGTACCTTTGTATTCTGGGAGAATGTGTATCCAGGTACCGATATAGTGGATATGCCCAATGCCTGTTTCTGTCCCCACTGTCTCGAAAAGTTTCAGGCTGCAACAGGAGTGACAATCCCCGGAGAGCTGGAGCGCACTGAAGATATTGCCCGGTGGATTCTCGACAATCACGGCGATGTTTTTACCAATTGGAAGTGCGGGGTAATAACCTCAATGGTTGAAGAAATGACAGCCGCAGTTAAGAGCGTAAAGTCCGATATCGTAATAAATCTCCATACGGTGCCGTGGAGAAAGGATGATTACAACGGCGCAATCCGAAAAATCGCAGGGCAGGATTTTAAAGACCTTTCCGGGTATACCAACTACCTTTCCCCCATGTGTTACTCAAACTTGCTCAGGCTCAGGCCTGCATGGGTTGACTCGGTTATTCATGATATGGCAACAGACAGCAGGTGCGGCATACTTCCCAGTATACAGATGAAAGAGATTAACCCTGAAAAAGAGGGGCTTTTTTCAGTTGAGGATTTTGAATCGTGTCTCAGAGAGGCGCTCAAGCCGCCGTCGCAGGGTGTGGTGCTTTTTATCTGGGACTGGGATGCCTTCAGTGATGCCGCGGATCGTAAGGAGTTATTTAAAAAAGTGGTGACTTGTCGGCAATGATTAGGTTTATCACTTTTATGGTATTATTTTAACTGAGCTGCATCTTTAATAGGCATTTTCAGATATTTTGCAGTAGCCGGTATAATCTGCTTAGTGCGTACTGCACACCCTTCATGGTTATATGCGGGAAATGGAGACACCTTGGATATAATCTTAAAGAGGTAGTTATTACAGAGAAATGACCGCAGATCTTCTTTGCAGTACAGAAAAATATCTCTACCGCATCCAATGCGGGAAAAATGATTGTTCGATGAATAAGTCTAAATTCTGTCTGTTATTTGTGAGTATATCCTTTTGTCAACAACGATTGTTTTCCCTGCTGTATCTGAATAATAACGACCCCACTATGCAATTCCGTACTTTTACGGGACCATGAAGAGATCAATCGGTCAATGTCATCGCCGAAACCATATACAGACCGTAAAATTCTCCCGTTAAGAGAGAAAATAGTGAGACTACATTTCTGACGGGGGTTGAGAGTAAAAGAACCGGCGCTGTGTTTGCTGTAATCGTGAAAAATAATCCCCGTAGGCCAGTCCTGTGGAATCCAGTTGTTGTTATGAGGCAGCACTCCCTCCATACCGAAATCGACCCAGAATACACCGAGTTCCTGATCCGTACCGCAGATCTCCCTGAGGTCTTCACCTATTACCTTGGGTTTCGGATCGAAATTCTGCCACAACTCCTCAATTGACGGATAACCTATTTGATAAATTACTGGGCTGGGATAGAAATACTCGGCAAACGTCTGCATCGTGCCGAGAAAATCATTTTCATAATCGTTAAATCCAGCGCTGTCATTCATCTGGGTCCTTCCTTCACAATCATTGACGAAAATGATCTCCCCGCGGTATGTCGGCGGAAAATGGGTGGGTGTCCGATTCGGGTGCTTGAGGAAAAGGATATAATTGCTGTTATGAGCCTTAACCCATCCTTCCCACTGTTCTGCAAGAGCATCACTCACCTTGTTTCCCCACGGCGTTGAGTAACACTCATACCACTCGATATCAATTCCGAAACCGATAACGCACGAATGATTATCATACCGTTCGAGGACAATATCGGTAACCGTCTTAACGTCTGCTTCTCCCAGTTCAACCTGCAGATACACTTTAATTCCCGCAGTATCAAAATAGCTGAGATAATCTTCAAGAAGGTCTTCATCATCTTCATAGGATAAATAGTCGGTGGGATAGCCCTGATCGTTGGGGAAATTACAATGGCATTCGTCAGGATCCCAGAACTCGCCCGCAGTTATAATTGCAGTAGGCTGTGTGCCGGGGAAATAGGTGTTCATAGTATAAATTGCATGATGCCATCCCCTAGGCAACGGCTGCGGTATGATTCCATACTGTGAAGTCCGTATACCGGTTTGTGTTATTTCTGCGGCATACATCTGTACTATTATGGCTGTGAGAAAAAACAGAAAACATGATACCGCACCCCTCATACCAGTCCCCTTTCTGAGTTGTCAAGTTAAGGGTGCTGTTGGAAATGAACCGAACAACCCCCTCCCTGTGAAAAACCCTCTGGTTTTCAGGAAATATCCCTCCCTATAAATATAATCACTATTTTCGAGTAAGACATATAAACCTCTGCTTTTTAAAATTTCGTTAACAAAAAAAACGAAATAACAGAGACATTTCGCTTACCGAAATTACCGGAATACACCGCCTGAGCTATTATCAATACGAGCTTTTTGTTACACTAATAAGGTGATTTTTTGGTTGTGCTACTTTTTGATGAAGAAACTGAAGAAACTATAGAGAAAGAATTCCAAACTTTCCTTAGAAGCTTTTTCATCATATCTTCTCTAATAAATAACGTATAACCGATATCCGTATATTTTTATCTTTAGAGGGGAAAATGGTACGGTTAACCTTATTTTCGGTAGTGCTTTCAATATCAGTGAGTTACGCTGTTGGAGTCTGGCAGAAGGTATACCCGATACCAACTACCAATGTACTGAATGGTGTTATTTTTATTGATACCGGTAATGGATGGGTTGCCGGAGATTCAGGGACAATTCTCCGCCGTGAAAATAAAGAATGGAACCTTGAGTCCAATCCTGTAGAAGGAACAGGTATAGCTCTCAGGGGAATCCATTTCGTGGATTCTTTGCATGGATGGGCGGTGGGCCAGGAAAGAGATGTGGGCGGTATAATCTGCCGGTACCTGCCGGAGAATCAGACCCCTATTGAGACTGCACAGCCGGACCTTTAAAAGAAGAGTACCGGCTTCCATATATCCTGGATGAAAGGTAAAGCAAACCATTCGGTGTGTATTACCTTTCAAAATAACGTGCAATCGGAACAGGTTCAGGGTGCACTCCATTCAATTTATGGAAGAAAGATCTGTACTACCTGTAGTAAAGTTGGGAAAAACAGGATAGTATTTGCTTTAGATAATATTATCCCGGGGAATTATTTGTTGAAACTGATGATTGGTGATCAGGAGAGTGTTGTCAAGGTTCCGGTGGTCAGGTAAAATAAAATTGGGAATGTGTAATCCCCCTACATCCCCTGGAGGGGGACTTATAGAAAAATAATATAATAATAAAATCAATACCTTACAAGTCCCCTTCTGAGGGATTTGGAGGGCAAGGGTAACAATTTTTATTTATTAAACCAGTCACCGCACAATCACACATTTACCAACTCTTTTTACTACTGTGCTCTTTGAAGTGATAGTGAACAGATAGTTATAAACCCCTGAGGCAAGATTCCTGCCGGTAGTGGCTGGATGCGCATAGTTAATGGTATAGGAGCCAGGCTCCTGCACAGCGCAGTAATAACGATAGACCTGACGTCATGCGCGAGACTATACAGAGCCAGAGAAACAGCTCCCCGTTTAAGCAGTGTGTAGTGTATACCGGCGCTTTTCATTTTGAATTGTACCAGCCTGCTTTTTTCTGTCGTATTTATACTGACAATACTGTCGGCCTGTACAAGGATTTTTGATGAAAATGCCGGTACACTGACAGTGCCGGTAATTTCTGTGCCGTCAAGTGTCATGTATACGGTCGGGCCGAGTGAAAAATTCAGCGGCGACATTGTCTCATTGATAAATATTTTACCCTTGCCGTAGGGATTGTTCTCACTTATCCCCGGCGGCCGCTTGAACGGGTCTGTCTTGGCGGTTTTGTCTGCTCAGCTGAATTGTGTCTGCCATTGATCGAGGGGGTAATCATAAATTATCCATTGCGTGGTACCGGCGCCATAACCCGATACGACTGAATCGGTCCAGGGATTACAGAAATAGTTGTCCTGCAGAGTACCATAATCGTATTCCGGCCTGAACAAAAGGGTTTTCTGCTTCTTCGAAGCTGCATAGTAGATATTTCCCACGAGCAGGTTGTCCTGGCTTTGATAGGTTCTTTTAACAGCCGTTTTATTTTCAGGCCCTCTCCCGTCAATGTCCATCTGGGCAATATCATTATTGAAAAGCACGTTGTTTTTTATCGTGCAAGAGAAGTTATTCCGCAAATAGATTCCGTAACAGCCGCTGTGTACAATGGTGTTATTTTCCACCACGCTTTCACGGTACTCTTCCAGGTACTCGAGCCAGATGCCGTGGCTGAGCGGATACCACGGTCCTGAGGATTCAAGATTGCCTCTGGTGTTATAGATGATATTGTTGCGGATGAAGCTCTTGCTGCAGTCGGTATAAATAGCGGCGCCGTCGTTGAGTGTCCACATGGCGTTATTAATAATATTGTATTGCACGAAATTGCTGTCACTGCCCAGAAGAATCCCCGCATATCCGGTTTTGTCAATATAGTCGTGCTGCACCCGCACATTTTTTGATGGGTGGACTAATATACCCACTGCATGCCAGGGTCCGCTGCCGCCGTATCCCGGGAATGTACCGGTATTAATCAGAGTATCACGCTCGATTATAGTCATTCCCAGCTTGCCCGAATTTTCATACCAGGAGATGCCGATATTGAGATTGTTTTTAAACACGTTGTCGACGATGCGTGAATCGGCAATATCCCAGGTTGCCCGGAGCGCTGAGCCGCCCTTGTCCCCGCCGATACCCTCAAAGCAGCACCGGGAAACCGTGCTCGTCCGTGATAACGAGAGGCCATACATGGTCTGGTGCCTGAAATTGATATCACTGACAGTGCCGCAGGCAAGCCTTACCCCGATTGGGAGACAGGCCCCCTCAATTAATAATGTATTGGGATCGATCCCTCCCGGCGGATAAAGGTATACCTTTTTTGCACTGCTGTCGTAAAACCATTCTCCCGGTGAGGTAATTTCTTAGAATTTATTGTCAAGGTAGTAGCCCCATCCCTTATTATCCAGCCCGATGTGAATATTGCTGTTGCTGTCAAGAGAAAGGATACCTGAACCGTCGTACGATGATATCTGTCGTGTCTCGAACCGCCAGCTCCACCGCCGCCAGCGAATCTGCGCAGCGTTCCAGTACCCGGCACTGTTATTCGGGTGGCTGGTGAGTGCAGCATCGGTAATGACAGTATTGGAGCCGTCGTCGTTCTCTGTCATGGTATCGACTCGCAGCCACCCAGTGTCTGGATAGCGGGCAAGGGGCATTATCTTATTATCTATGAAGAGGTTTTCGATCTTTTTATCGCAGGAAGCTACCCATATTGAGCCGCTATGAACACTCCATGATGTTATGGTAACACTGCCGCTAATAATTGGCTTTGGTAAGTCCGCTGTCCCATAACAGGTAATAACCGGGTCTGCTACTGCGGTGAGGTTAAGCGAGTCCCTGAAAATATTTCCGCGATTGAGCAGCAATGTATCACCGGCCTTAAGCTTGGTATTTGCGTGGGTAAGAGTAGCGAAGGAAGTACTGGGAGTGGTTCCTTCGTTTGTGTCATTTCCTGAGTTTGAGATGTAATAGGTGCCTGCATGAGTATAAAAAAAGGCAATAAGTAAAATATAAATATAAATGAGTATAATCTAAATGGAATTCTGAGTGAGCTGCAATTATTATGCTTATTCATAAAATGTGCCTGTGTTTGAATCTAAATCATATCAAGTAATATAAATCTCCAGCAGGGAAAATTCGGAGAAATTTAATATCGAAGAAAA
>CAZIYW010000129.1:0-14460 GCA_964543525.1 uncultured Fibrobacterota bacterium
CTCGAAAACTAAAGCGGTTAAAACAGTTCGAGGAAGAGGACGAGAACGAGGACGAGGACGAGTAAAATATGGATTCAAGATTCATCAGTATGTGACATAAACTAATTACCTCTCCTGCAATTGAAACACTACTGTACACGCATCCCCCGCCTTCTGTATTGCATACCCGTATTTCCTGCCGGTAAAGGCGCTGAGCAGGCCCTCCCAGTATTCATGAAACAGCAGACACAGGTCTGTGACGCCCGGCTGCTGTACTGCCCTGGTAAGCGCCTGCAGCAGACCGCAGGGCTCCACCGACAGGGTAACGGTACCGTCGGAAAGGGTATACTCAAAACCAAAACTGCTGCCGAACCGCTCTTTCATGCGGTGAAGCAATGTATCGAGATCCTTCTGCTCATACATTTCCGGCAGATGTGCTGCAGCGACCATGCCGGCGCGTCTGCCCACGGATTTGTGTCCCCTGCCGAGAATTTCCGAAATAGCTGAAGAAAATTCAGTAAGAAGCAGCCCCACTTCACGATACGCAGTGTCCCATTCTTCGGCTGTAATCGCCGTCGACGCTGCAGGGGTCTGAATTAACTGCTCAACAAAGGCTACATCCTTATCAATCCGGTGAAACGGTTTTATAAGCGTAACATCGCTGACAGTAATGCATTGCGACGGTCACCGGTAATAGCAGGACAGACACCCGATACAGTCGTTGCCGTGGCTCTCTTCAGCGATATTCTTCTCTTCATTGAGCGTAAACACATCAACCGGGCAGGTGTCAACGCAGAGCGTGCATCCCCGGCAGCCTGTTTCTTCTATAGTGACCGTTGGCATACCTATCTCCTTACCTGACGAATGACAGTATCACCCCGTCGAATTGTTACGTTCAGCTTCATCTCACCGATACGGCGGGTGGCACAGGAGAGGCGCGGGTCGTAACAGCGGATACCGAACTCAACAGCATTGAGCAGCAGCTCTTCCGGCTGATCGATGAACTTCTGTGCAGAGAGCTTTACCGTTGCATTGATAGCGGCAATATTCTGCTGGGTTGCCACGAGCAGGTTCTCGCCGGTAACCATGGCGTTTTCATCAACCCGGTAGTCGTGAAACAGAACGCCCCGCGGCGCTTCGACGTGGGTGGTTGCGCCACGCCGCCGGCAACCATGGCAACCGGATGGGTCCCTCTCCCGCAGATATGCTCGCATATCTGCTGCCCGACAGAGCGCAGGCGCAGCGCTTTCTTTGATATCTCGGGAAAGCGCTCAACCATGCCCGTTATGTTGCGCGTTGCCGGATCCGCACTGAGTCTCATAAACAGATCCGGGCCGGCAAGCACAAAAAGATTTACTGCGTGGGAATGTATTATCCCGCCGAGATTCAGTATATTGCGCAGTACCACCGCGGCTTCGGGAAGCTGCGCGCCGAAAACCTTGTCAACCGCCTTTGCCGCCGCAAGGCGGTGGGTATGTGGGCAGGCGCCGCACATACGGGCGGTAATGGTGGGCATCATCTCCGCCTGAATTCCCCGGAGAAACGTCTCAAATCCCCGGAAATCAAACGCCTTGAAACAGGCTGCCGTGACCCTGTTCGTATCGTCAACAGCGAGGTCAACAGCAGCGTGACCTTCGATTCGGGTAACCGGGTTTATCGTAATATTTCGTGGCATGCCTCTATCCTTCTCTGACAGTGTTTTGGGTTCCCAGCCATTTTTTAAGCAAAAAGGTCGGTTTCCGGCGGAATACCGGCGATGCCATGGCATAGGCAAAATGGGTCTTTGCCTGAGATTCTATCTCTTTGACAATGTCTTCATACGGGATTTTCGTAAGGTGTGCCATTCCGGCAGGGCGAGGCCTGCGGCGCCTGTGTTTACAACCGAGACCCGGTGATCATACCGGCCGTAAAGAAGGTCATACACCCGCGGCCCGATACGATCGGAGGAAATATGCCGGTTCCCCGTACAGAGAACGGTTAATGACCGCTGGTGTGTTGAAGGTGTCCTGCGTGTGTGCATATGAGTCACTCGCTTGTTTTTCCCGTTACAAGGATTTTAAGCCGTTTGAAATTTATCCGGTACAGGCTGTTTTCCGGTGCAGCCTTACAGGCATCTTCGAAATGTTTGAGGGCCTCAGCATACTTTTTCCTCCGCAGAGATTCCAGCCCCCGGTCGAAATGGGCCGACGCTTCAGGATTCTCCGATGATGCTGCAGGGGGATGGATATCGCGCCGGGTTTCCTTTGGTACTGCAGCAGAGTCGCCGAACGGGATGCTTTTGCCCTCACGGATTGATTTCAGTGACGGAATAGCCATGGTCTTGCCGCTCTGATACTTAAAGGTACCGGTATTGGCGGTGTTGAAATAGGCGGCGATGTTCCTTAACGAAGCAGTTTCGATCCACGAGTCACGTTTGTTAACAATGGTGTTCCATAATTCACCCATGGGCGTGGTCTGTTGTCCGTTTCCCTTTTTCGCAATAGGTGGTGTCGGCCAGTGAAACGTCCGCTGCCGCTCCTGTACCTCCTCTACCGGTTCTTCAGGAGCAATGGCCATTAGTTCCGGTTCATGCGCGGGCTCTTCAGATTTTGCAGGGGCGGCTTTTATAACCGGTGCGGGTGGTGTACTTTTCTTCGGCTTTGCTCCGGACTTGATTATTTTAGACAGCGACGGTGTTATCGTAATCTGTTTCGTATCTTTCGAGGCGATATCGGATGCATCTTCCTGAGCGCTGTCCTCAGAATCAATTTTTGCCTTGATATCTTTAATATCAATCTCTCTGGTATCATCATCGATAATATCATCGGCATAATCCTCAGGTTTTACCGCACCGTCGGTGGAATCCGCGATGTACGGGCGCTCCTGTCGATTATCCTCCTTTGTAGGGCTGCCGGCATTTTTATGTTCAGCCTCCAGCATATGAGCGGCCGGCGCCTTGATATAGTCAAGCCATTCCCACCGTTTTTTCCCGCGGGTGGAGAGTCTGGACACAATCTGTTCCCGCTCCATGAGATGGTTTCTTATTGACACGGGGATATTGGGGTTGTCGGCAAATACGGCGCAGACAAACAGGTCGGGATCTTCTTTACACCGCGCGAAATCGGTGGTGTCGTCGTCTGACGGCAAAATGGTCCGAAGAATCACATCCTTCTGCGCGCAACGGTAATTGAGTGTCGCCAACCAGGTAGCGGTTCGCTGAGTCTCTTCGATCTTTGATTTTAACTTGTAAAAGTGACTGCTTTTAACCGGCATCATATCAGGTTATTACAAAAGATAGTTCAACTAAATACTTCAGAAATCCCAATCCGGACAAATATAGTTTCTGGAGAAATGGTGCAACGGATTTATGTTAATTATTGGACACAGGTAAACAGGTACCACAAACGAAGGTAAAAAATACGGATAAGGAATTTCCCCCTGTTCCCTATATAATATGTGTCGCTCCGGCTAAACAAACCCCTCTGTTTCTAAGGTGTGTACTCTTTAAAAGTATATTTTGGCTCTTTTAAAATCTGCCGCCGCTGTACTTTTAAATAGTAGTAATAATGGGTTTCATTAAAGGATTATTGAATAAAATCAGAAAACAAACCATTTTTCTTCTATGAAAACGTTCCTCATCTGCCACCGCGGCTCACTGGGTGATTTTATTCTTACCTGGCCCGCGCTGTACCGTCTCAAAAGAAAATTATCACAATACCGCTTCCTAGGCTTTGGCCGCAGCGAATATATGCGTCTTGCCCGGCGGTTCGGTCTGATCGATGACTGCCGCGACATGGAATCCAAAGCCGTGTATGATTTTTTAAACGGCAAATCGTTTCCGCAGGGTATGGAGCGGCCCGACGGTGCGGCGCTCTGGTTAACCGACTGCGACAGCGCCGCTTCCCTGCTGAGAGAGACCGCACAACTCCCGGTGGTTACTATCAAACCCTTTCCCGCAATAGCGTATCATGTGGCACGGTACTACTGTGATATGGTCAATCGGCACTTTCCGATATCGGTACCTGACGATCTGACTTTTTCGCTGCCGGTACCAGATTCCGGTGAAGATTATGCGTTGATTCATCCCGGCAGCGGCGGCGTAGATAAAAATTATACTCCGGTATTGTATTGTAAAATCGCAGGTTTACTCCGGCGGAAATTCCGCAAAGTATGGTTTGTTCTGGGGCCTGTTGAGCTGGAGCGAAACGAAGAAAGAGAGTACGGCAGTGAAACGGTCTGCAAACCGCGTACCGTGAATGAACTGGCTGATTTACTGATTGGCGCATCGCTGTATATCGGTAATGATTCCGGTGCAAGTCACCTCGCCGCGATTCTTGGCACACCCGCCATTACCCTGTATAAATCCACCGACCCGAAAATATGGGGGACACTGGGAAAAATGGCATGGCACATTATTGGCGGCGATGAAACAGAGATTGTAAGGAGGGTACGCGACTGTCTTGATGCAATTATTCTGGAATGACGGAATTGAATACAGGTAATGACCGCTACCTGCGTGATAGCCGAATGATAATGATGGCTGATACTGCTATGGTGATAAGTGAACATGCACACAATCGCAGGATGAAATGTAATACTCCCTGCCGGACGGCAATAAATAATACATCTGGCCATGTCTTTAATATTGACAAACCGTTTTGCCTGTGCTATTTTTGAGACTGAGACTCATTTCAGGTTGGCGCAGGTGTGTATATGGGTAATAAAATAGAAACTGAAGCCGACATTTTCGGCAACTTTCTGAAAAGTAAAGGATTATCCTCGACAAAACAGAGAAATTATATCCTCCGGGAGGTCTTCAGAAATCATGACCATTTTGAGGCGGAGGATATTGTTGATGCGCTTAAGAAACGAAAATCCCGTGTCGGCAGGGCCACAGTATACCGCACACTGAGCCATCTTGAAGAGTGCGGTCTTATACGAAGAGTCGATCTCGGTCATGGCCATTCTCACTATGAGCATACCCTTGGACACACCCATCACGAGCACCTCTACTGTGAACGGTGCGGTAAAATTGTTGAATTTACCGACACGATACTTGAGAAGCGGATTTTACGTATAGCTGAGAAAAACCTGTTTGCCCTTACCAACCATACGGTTCAGATGTTTGGTGTTTGTGAAGACTGCAGGGCCGGGAAGAGCGGGAAGAGCCGGTGAAAGGTATACGAAAGTGAAACATGAGAAGGCTGTACAAAAAATAGCCATTGTCGGCCTGCCAAATACCGGAAAAAGTCATGTATTTAACGCGCTTACCGGTAAATATACCATTGTCGCAAACTATCCACATACCACGGTCGAGATTAAAGATATCAAGTGCGCTGTCGGCGATAAGCAGTATATCGTGTATGATACACCCGGTCTCCACTCGCTGTATATCCATTCTGAAGAGGAAACAGTGGTACGGGACATGCTGTTTACCGAACGACCGGATATATTTATTCAGTGTATCGATGCCAATCAGGTGAAACAGTCACTCACCCTGACTGCTGATTTGCTGGAGCTGGGAATTCCCATGGTGATTGCACTGAATGCCATTGACGAAACGGTTCAGAAAGGTATCGCGGTAAACTCGGAGAAACTGTCCGAAATGCTGGGTGTACCGGTGGTTGAGCTGCCGAATCTGGAAGATCGGGACCCGAAAAAACTGGTTGATGCGGTTCAACGCGCGAAAGTGGCCGTTGAGCCGGTGGCCTACGGTGAGACATTGGAGGCACATATTGCTGCAATAACGGGAAAGCTTCCCTACAGTGTCCATTTCAAACGGAAGGTTTCTATCCTGCTTCTGGAGAATGACACCACAGTGATACCATTATTGAAAAAGGAGCTTGATGAGGCTGCCCTGTCTGATTTTTTAAAGGAAGTTGAGACTGTTCGGCGGAAAATAACGGGTAGTATCGGCCGCAGTATTAATGATAAACGGAATAAATGGGGCGACCGTATCTGTGAACATATCATAAAGAAACGGCGGCCGGAGGGAAACAGGTTTTTGTTAACCTTTGCACAGCTTTGTCGGCACCCTGTGTACGGCATACCGATACTCCTCTTTTTTATCGCAGTCACCTATCTCCTGGTGGTGCATTTTGCCGGTTTTATAGAAGGACTGTTAAACGCGTTCGTTGTTAATCCTATTGTAAATGCCGTCAATACCCGGGTTGCCTACCCTTTTCTCAATGAGTTTCTTGTGGGAAATTACGGGATATTGACCCTTGGCTTGTTTAATGCTTTCTGTACCGTTCTCCCCATTCTCTCCGTGTTTTTTCTTCTGTTCGGCACGCTCGAGGATATCGGGTATATCCCGAATTTGTGTGTGCTCACCAACCGGCTGTTCAGAAAAATCGGCATTACCGGTAAGTCAATCATGCCGCTGGTGCTGGGTTTCGGCTGTAAAACCATGGCGACCCTGACGACCCGGGGGCTGCAGTCCCGTAAAGAGAAGTTTATTGCCATTTACCTGATCGCCTTTGCGATACCCTGCTCTGCCCAGCTCGGCCTGAACATGGCGATACTGGGAAAAGTGGGGGTGAAAGCGTTTATCATTGCCTTTGCGGCGCTTGCCTTTGTTGAAATTGGTGCGGGCCTGATACTCAATAAAATTCTGAAAGAAGACAGTCAGAGTGATTTTATCCAGGAACTGCCGCCCATTAGAATACCCAATTTCGGGGCGATTGTGACGAAAACCTACTATCGACTGGTATGGTTTTTAAAGGAAGCGGCGCCGATATTTATCATTGCCGCTCTGGCGCTTTTCCTGGCTGATAAATCCGGCGCTCTTGAAATACTGAAAAGAATCATGAGTCCCATAGTCATTGGCTGGCTGGGGTTGCCCATCGATACCGTTGAGGCGTTGATTCTTACCATGGCGCGCCACGAAGCCGCTGCCGGGTTACTGCTGAAAATGGTATCCGCCGGAGCGCTTAATTATGTCCAGAGTATCGTTGCGGTGGTCATTACCACCATGTTTGTCCCCTGCTTCGCCAATATTGTTGCTATGTGTAAAGAGATAGGGTTAAAGAAGGGTCTGGCGATGATGGCTGTTATTAATATTTCGTCCTTTTTTCTCGCCGGGCTGTTAAACTGGCTGTTGGTCGCATTCTTATAAGGAGGCCGCGTGAATTATAAAAAGCATAGCGATGAATATCTTGAACAACTGTGGTACATGCGTGAGAGCGGTAGTAAGGAATTGCTTGAGTTAAAACGGAGCCTGGGCGAGATGTACTCTGAAGAGGGGTTGTCTGAGATTGAAAAAGAAGGGTATGTCTCCTGTGACCGGGCGCAGAACCGTATCGAACTGACACCGCAGGGAGAGGAAAAAGCACGCACGATTATTCGCGCACACCGTCTTGCCGAGCGGCTGGTATGCGATGTGCTGCAGGAGGATTTTGAAGTAGGCGCCTGCGAGTTTGAACATACCTTGAATCCCGAGCTTATAGACAGTATTTGTACACTTCTCGGACACCCCCGCGAATGTCCACACGGCAAACCGATTCCGGAAGGTGAGTGCTGCAAACGGACGGATCGTACCGCACAGACCTCGGTAGTGCCGCTTACCGAGCTCGAGGTCGGGCAGAGCGCGCGGATAGCCTATGTGCAGTGTAAAAACGATCAGCAGATGCATAGAATTGACGGCCTTCAGATTCGCCCCGGCGCTGAAGTGAAACTGCATCAGAAATATCCCGCCTTTGTTGTTGAATGTGAAGGTATGAGTATCGCTCTGGATCCGGAGATTGCCGAGAATATACGGGTCTGGTCCAGAGGGGTCTCCTACGGCCCTCCATTCGCACCTGAAGAGAGAGGATTTTTCAGAGGATTCGGCGGAAGAAGGCGGCGGAGAAGAGGACGGTAATTACACTATGGAGGCAAATCATGCTGTATGCACTCACCTTTTATGTTCCTGAAGATCGCTGCGAGGGGGTAAAAACCGCGCTTTTTAAAAAAGGCGCCGGCCGGTATAACAAGTATGACTGCTGTGCATGGCAGGTGAAAGGGGAAGGCCAGTACAGACCGCTTAAGGGCAGTAATCCCTATCTCGGTAAAGAGGGAGCAATTGAGCGGGCTGCCGAGTATAAAGTGGAGTGTATCTGTGATGAGTCCGTGCTGAAAGATGTTATCAAGGAGCTTATTGCAGTGCATCCATACGAAGAAGTTGCCTACAGTGTGTGGGAAGTTAAGACGCTACGCGATATTAATTGAATAACGGATTCCTTGATTACCTTTCTGCCTTGTTTACAGAGGCAAACTACCGGTCCGGCCCCTGCAACTCAGGAATCTTTTCGATATGAAGCTTTTGCTTGAAGATTTCTTAAATCAGACCGGCGCTATCATATAGTTTTTTTTACGAAAGATGAAAATCATTCACTGCATGCCTCAATGAACCGTTGTGATCAATACTTTTTTTACGGGCGATATATTCCCTTGATATAACATACGCAAAACATATCAATAAAATAACTAAAAGAAGGAGAGTTCCCTGCCAGATTACGGTAATTGAAGCTTTTTTACCAATGAAAAGGGCAAGCAGGACAAGATGGAGTATATAGATATCCAGACTGTGCCGGCCAAGTGCCAGTATTTTTTTCAGAATATTCTTAAGCGCCGTTTTTCCTGCAAGCAGGTGCGATAACCGGGTTATTATAAAATAAAAAAGAACTATCATTGCAGTAATTACCGGGATAAGAACCGGCCTGAGATTATAGTAACGGATTGTTTTTACAACAGTTGCGGAAGAATTACCAAGGGGCATGGACACGGAGAGCAGGACCTCAGCCTGCCTTTTTATTTTATATCTGCCGAGAGGATAGGTAAACACCTTTTCAGGTCCACAGAGCAGTAGCGGCAGCGCTATAGAGAAAAGGCACAGTGCAATAAGAGACTTTTTAACATTTCCGTGCGGTGACGGCAGCCACAGCGTGAAAAGGGCGCCAAGCCCGGTAAATATCGTTAAAGGCAGGAGAGGGGAGTTGCCGTGGGTGAGAAAATAGATCGGTTTCGAAAACATATCCAGAAAGAGATATAAAACGGTTGCTGCTGTGGTAACTATAATGATTGCAAAAATCCTTTGTGGAAGGATCATGAGAAGACCAAATACAACAGTAGAATAGGCAATGGTTGCCAGTATACCGCTTAAAACAAATGAATCGGGCCAGACAAGGCCTACAGAGGCAAAATACATGCATAACGAGACAATCCAGAGAAGAATGCACCGTTTCAATTTTTTACATATCCAGCCGCGTGGTTTCATTGCATTGTTCTCAGTTGCCCTTTTCCATGATAGAACCAGTGATGATCCGACCAGGAAAAGAAAAGAGGCCGCAGTAAAAGGTTCAATGAGTAACACAAATTTATTCCAGAAAATCCAAGATTCATCTGCAATCATGCGGGTTGTGTGAGAGCCTGTCATCAGCAGGATAACAAGGGTACGCAGCGCGTCGAATGTGTGATTTCGAGTTGTGTTACGCATGGATTATTGTTTTTATAACGAACCTTTAATTCTTGTGTGGTAAAATTTATTAATAGACCAGACTAAATCTTATACTCTTTCAAAGTTATTAAATCTTTTTTCATTTATTAATTTTAATGCAAGAAATAACGCAGGTTTTTATCTTATAGTAATATAATTCGATTCATCAAAGCATTGCAGGCACCGGTAATGAGCAGCTAAAGATTCATGCTAAGAGGTATCGTCATTCGCAGCAGCTCTTCATCTTTAAAAGTCTCTTTTCCACGTATATCACCCGAAATTTACTATTCGTCCTTAAGCCACTGCCACCCAGGTTCTATCTTGCATGTGCCAATAATAATCTCTTACTCTTGAATACTTTTTTCTTTACAATAAAAAAAAAGAGGCAATAAGAGGTACACCCTATTCGTCGAAGAGCTTCTTTTCCTGCACAATAAGGTCAACGCGCCGGTTTTTCTGTCTGCCTTCCTTGGTATCATTGTCCGCGATAGGCTTAGTAAAGCCATACCCCACCGAGGTCAGTCGTGACGGATCGACTCCCTGGTCGATAAGGAAATTCATGACATTCTCCGCGCGTTTCTCGGAGAGTTTCTGGTTATATTCTGCGGACCCCTGATTGTCGGTATGGCCCTCGACTATGATATTGGATGATTTGAATACCAGCAGGATACCGGCAATTTTGGCAAGACTTGTTTTCAGGTCTGCGGTTAAATTGGCTTTATTAACCTCGAAGAGGATATCGGACATGGAGATAATGGTACCGCGCGCATCGTTGGACACCTGGATAAGGGAGCTCTGCAGCTCCTGAAATTTCTTGTCTGCTTCTTCACGCAGTTTCCGGGCTTTTTCCTTTTCAGCGTCAAGATCCGCTTTCAGCCGTGATGCCTTGCTCCGCTCTCTGAAACTTATGGTTTCGTGGACCTTGTTTAACTCATTCTGCGTTTTTTTTATTTCATTGTTTAACTCGTCAATTTTTGCTTCATTGAAACGCGCCTTCATCTGCAGAAGAGCAGCTTCAGTAACAAGTGAGCAGGCGGCAAAGGCTGACCGGGCCTCATCACTCTCCGGCTTTTTCTCAACCATCGGCCGGGAAACAGCAATCTTTGCGAGCGCTTCAAGGTAGAGGTCCAGTTTTGTCGGTGAAACGGATTTTACGCATGCTTTGCAGGCGTTTTCAAGCGCTCCGGAGAGATCGTCCAGGGTTTTATAGGTCGCGTTTTCTTCAGCATCCAGTTTGGTGCTTGCGACTTCAGAGCCCGGTTCCCAGGGCGATTCCTGTGCGTAAACAATGCCGTTACTGCAAAGCGCAACAAGAGAAAAACAGGTGTATAAGAGATATTGTTTTTGTATCATGTGCTATTCTCAATATTATTGGTTTGTCGATTCTATTTCTGATAACACCTGTTTATAGGTGTCAAGTTTATCTCGTACCTTGACCAGTGTCTGCTCTAAATTCTTGATTGCATTCTTTGAATCTGCCAGCTCTTTCTGGGTTAGCGCCAGTTTATAATAAATGGTAGCGAGTTCCATGGTATAGTATCCCTCTTCTTCCTTTCCCGCCTGGTTGTACTGCAGTGCGAGGGTATACAACGAGTCTGCCCGTGAAATGGTTTTTGAGGAAAGTGTCTGTTTTTTACAATAATTCCTCAGTTCTTTCGCTTTTACCGTGGACTGTTGCACAAGAAGCGGATATTGTGACGCGCAGGCGGTGAGCAGTGCTATCACACCTGCCAGAGACAGTACAAAAACTTTTTTTATCATGATATTTTTCCTTGAGAATGGCGTCATACCTTTACGGTGCTAAAAATGTTATCCCCCCTTTGACTCTCTTTAATCAGATACATGAAAATATAAATAATTAATAAAGTTGGGCAAGAACAAGTATGCAATTCGGAAAAAATGCATAAAACAGAGAAAACGATAATCCGTAGTAGAATTATCGCTTTTCAGCAATTATACACCGGTGGGATTATATGTTATCTGCGCCGTCGCCTTTCCGCTGCCATGGATTCCGGATTGATTTTCCCAGAATGAGTCTGGCATAGGGACCGCTGAGTGAGAGTTTCGGGCCGTTTTTAATCTCGGTATCATTCTCATACCAGTCCCGTTTATCGGTAGGATCAAACGTATATCCGGTGCGAAGACCTATGGTCAGCGGGTTTTTATCGGGTTTCCTTTTCCGGGTAAAAGTGACATCAAATCCGATACCGGCATTCAGAATAAAATTCTTTTGTTTTAGCCTGATATCGTTCACCGGCTGTGCAAGGAGAGAATCCAGCGGTGTCGATGTTTTAGTCAGATCGAGCCACACCTTGCCGAAACCGCCACCCACATAAGGAAAAAGGACAACTGAGCCTTTGGGCAGAACATTAAAACCATAATTTATGAGGCCGTTTACCCCTCCCATAGAAGATTGCTTGTTTTCCCGGTTCCGCGTATTCCATCGTATACCCCTGATTTCAAATTCCAGTATGCTACGCCCGATTTTTTTATAGAAACCGCCGCCTATTATATATGAGTAGTCTTTAAATCTCCGGTACCCTTTCGGTGTCATAAGACTGTTCATGGCATCAACATCAATACCCGATCCGCCAAAGGTAAAGAAGGGAACGGTTGTTTTTTCTTTGTCGCACCGGGGCGGGGTGTCTGATTCAGCCGAGGCATTCGACAGAGGAAATAAGAATGCCAACAGCACGAGCCACATTAGTAGCGTATGATTCTTCCTTTGCTGTACCATGTTATCCTCCTGTTTTTTTTGTATTTATGTATTTCAACGTATTTCTTCCCATCCATAAAATAGTTTATCTGTCTTTCAGGCTCCTCCTTTCATTTTAATTCTTTCCTTCTTTTTTATTGATTACGGTGGCCGAGAGTCATTCATGCATGATATTCTGTAAAATGCACGGAAAAAAGGTATATTACATGGGTAATAGTTTACTATTTGATAGAGATTGTCGTGACTGTGCTCGGATTTCGTGAGCATTCTCCCGTTACAGTGAGACTGAGCACGAGAAAAGGGAATATGTGCGGTGACTGAATTCATAACAAACGAACAGATTTACACCCGGGTACTTATCGAGAAAGTTCCTCAGACAGAGGAGTTTCTGTGGATTGCCACAGCAGATATCAAAGATTTGTATGTTGATAAGGGCTCAAAAAAGGTGCCTTTTCTGGAGGTTCTTTCCAATCTGGCGGCGGATAATATTCAGATACGCCTTATTCACGCCCGTGAGCCGGGCCCGGTGTTTCGTGATGAATTTGACCGGTACCCGAATCTTATCGAAGGTATGGAACGTATTCTCTGCCCCCGTGTCCATTTTAAGAGTGTTATTGTTGACGGAACCTTTGCATTTAGCGGCAGTGCCAACCTTACCGGTGCCGGAATGGGTGCCAAGGGGCCGAACAGGAGGAATTTTGAAAACGGCATCATTACCACTGATCCCGAACTGGTCGGGCAGATCATGGAGCAGTTTGATGCGGTCTGGATGGGTACGTTTTGCAGTAACTGTAAACGAAAAGAGTTCTGTGCCGACTATGAAGATGTTTACTTTGGGTAGAATGTGACAGGCAGATAGTTTCGGAATAAAAAGGAACGGGCAAGGAGTACCTGTGATTAATCCTGAAGAGTATAAAGCGTGCAAGGGGTATATTAAAGACCAGTGGCGCAAGCTTACTGCAAAAACAGTTAAGAATAAAAAACTCATCATCGGTCTGCCTAATGCATATATCTGTCCCTCACGTGATGAGTTTGATAAAAAGATGTACTACTGGGACAGCTATTTTATCATTCTGGGCCTGCTCTGTGACAATAAGGTGACAACGGCAAAAGGCATGGCAGAAAACCTGTTTTATCTGTTCCGCACCTATGGTTTTATTCCGCAGAGCAACCGCTTTTATCATCTGGGTAAATCGAACCCTCCCCTGTTAACCGCTATTATCACTGAACTTTTCCCATACGTTAAGTCAAAGACCTGGTTGAGAAAAGCACTGAAAGTTGCAGTGGGGGAATATGAAACAGTCTGGACATACGGGTACCGAATAACACCCACCGGTCTGAGCAGATACTGGGAGCCAACCCATACCCACGAGCAGGCTGAAGATGAATCCGGCTGGGACCGGACAAGCAGGTTCTTTGACCGGTGCCTTGATATTACCCCGGTTGATCTGAACTGTTTGCTTTACAAATATGAGTTGGATATTGCAGATTTTTATTCCATACTGAAGGATTTTACACAAGCCCGGTATTGGAAAACAAAAGCCGTGAAACGGAAAAAACTGATAAATACCTGTATGTGGGATTCGAGGCGGGGCTTTTTCTTCGATTTAGATTATAAACAGAACAAAAAAACACCGGCCTGGTCGCTTGCCGGTTTTGTTCCGCTCTGGGCCGGCCTCGCCGATGCAGAACAGGCACAACGATGTGCGAATAACCTGAAATATTTTGAATATCCGGGAGGACTGGTTACGACACGAAGAAAATATATACGCAAAGGACAACGCCAGTGGGATTATCCAATCGGATGGGCATGCCTGCACTGGTTCGTGATTAAAGGTCTGTTCGATTACGGCTACAGAGAAGATGCTGAGCGTATTGCCGAAAAATGGTTGAATACGTGCAGAAAAGTATTTGACAAAACCGGTAAATTCTGGGAGAAGTATAATGTGGTGAAGCCTGGGATTGGGAAAGTAGGGCGGTATCCTGTGCAAGCCGGGTTTGGGTGGAGTAATGGGGTGTTTTTGAAGATTTTGGAGATGTTGTCGGATAGCGGACAGAGATAGTATCACAATTTATTAATCTTTACAGAAAAAGAACTTAAACTATTCGAACTAATTTTGGTCTGATTAGTTTAATCGTTTTCTCCGGCTGTACCGATTCAACTTTTGAGGGAGAGGTATGCAAAAAAGATCAGCGGGAAAGGTGAATCTTTAAAGCACTAAGGTACCTCCGTCCCCTGTTATAACCATTTTACGCGATTATGTTAAAATGGTACGTCCGGCAAAACAGAAAGGATTTTTGACCTTGTCCT
>CAZIYW010000130.1:0-14448 GCA_964543525.1 uncultured Fibrobacterota bacterium
TCTGAATCAAGGGTATCAGATTATGGCGCAGGTCTCCTTAATTCTACGCTACTAACTGTTTTGATAGTTATATAAAGATATCACTTGTTTAAAAGACTATACCGTAAAATAATTTTTTATATTATTTTAATAATCTTAGGATGCATGTTTATTTTAAAAAGAATTAACGCAAAATAAGATGGCATTATTATATTATAGCGGTATACGGTACAATATAATAATGCGCTAGTAGCTCAGCTGGATAGAGCGTCGGCCTCCGGAGCCGAAGGTCACAGGTTCGAATCCTGTCTGGCGTATTTAACTTCGATAAATTACTTTAGTATAGTATAATAAATATCGTATGTAATCTCCCACAAAGGAGGGGATTATCAAGTTCTCAACCAAAACTTCCGGCCTTTTTGATATCATAGAACCTATTCTTGAGGGTGATGAGCTGTTTGACGCGAATGAACTGGAACAGCAGGTTACGAGTCTGATCGATTCAGGTAAGCGCAACTTCGCTATTAATCTGGCAAACGTAGATTATCTCTACTCTGATTCCATCAACAAATTCATCAACTTGAATCATAAGGTTCTTAATGTATACGGTCGCCTTGCATTGCTTTCACCCGGGGAACAGGTTTCACAAATTCTGCAGCGTGCCGGCATACAGAATTTTCTGAAGATCTATCAAACTGAAGAAGAATTAAAGCGTGCTTCAGATGAAATAATCTCCCAGACATCGCAAATTAATTTAGCCGATGTACAAAAATACAAGCAACAGGAGGAAAAACCGGTCTCAGAATTTGAGGATTTCCGCTCCGAGATCGGCAAGGCGATTGAAGGCACCCCACAGGAGAAAGAGAGCTTTGAGAATCTTGCCCAGGCGGATAGTGCATTCCCGCAGAATCAATCATTCGGTCCGGGTGTGGAAGAGATACAGCAGCCCGATTTTTCATCAGGGATACCCTCGTTCAGCGATATTCCGTTTAATCCCAATTTTTCTCCGGCGTCATCACCAACGCAGGATCTCGGGCAATCAAATGTGCCGCCGCCCCTGACCTCTGATTTCGATTATTCACAAATGCCCTCAATTCCAAGTTTCGACACACCACCATCAACACAACCGCAGTTTGCCACACCGCAATATCCGGATTTTTCCCAGCAACAGCCATCAGCACCAGCTGAGTTTGAACCACAGGGTCCGCCGCCACCGCCTCCTGTTTTTAAGGAGAGAAAACCACCGGCACGAACCGAGCGAGCATTCGACAGAATTGCCGATGACAGCAGATTTGACGAAGAAGAATTCGGAAAAAAGAAATTTCCGGTTGCCGCAGTACTTGTGCCGTTAATACTGCTTGCAATTATCGGTGGCGGTGTTTATCTGTTCTTCTTCGGTCCCTTTAAAGGCGCCATCAGACCAAAACCGGTACAGGTAGAAAAAGAGGTTTCTCCGGAAATCCCGCAAATAGCGGTAAAAGAAGAGCAAAAAGAAGAAGAGGTTATTCAGGAAAAAGTCGAAGAAGAAGAACCGCCGGAACCCGAAAGACCGGTAAAAAGGCCGCCGGCAAAAAAGAAATATACCCCTCGTCCACGACCTAAAACGGTTAAGACAACACCTAAAAAGACCGTTTCAACCACACCGGCAACAAATAACCGGATTATTATTACCTCACTTCCACCGTCAGCAACAATAATTGTCAATGGCAGAAGTATAGGCAAAACGCCCTACACCTGGAAAGACCCTTCCGTGTATGGCATGGTTTCCATAACGGTCGAAAAAAGTGGTTATGTTGCAAAAAAAATGAGCGTTGAATTTACCGGCGGGACGGTGAAAAAACACTTTGTACTGGACAGGAAAACAACCGAGTCACGGCCAAAACCCACACCGACACCGGTAGTTAAAACAACCCCGACACCAACACCTACCCCGACACCGACGCCAACGCCGACACCCACACCGAAAACGACACCGACACCGACGCCAACGCCAACAACTCCCACAGCAGGTCCGGTTGGCACAATATTCATTTCGTCGTTACCACCAATGGCTGACGTGTATATGGACGGAAAGAAAATCGGCAAAACCAACATTGCTGAGTTAAAAGTTTCTGCCGGCACACACACCATGCGATTTGTAAAAGGTGCCAAAGAGCTCACCAAAACCATGACTTTTACAGAAGGCAAAAACCCATCACAATTGATTCGGCTGAAGTAGTCAAGCTTTTCACAGTATACTCCGGGAACCCTTCCGGAGTATATTCTTTTTTTCATTCTTAATATTCTGCACCAGTGAGGATTGCTGCACAGTGATTAAACAACAGGGATTGAATTACTTTTTTAAAACAAAACATACAAAACGACTCAGCCTGCGCATTTTACTCGGCTCACTTTCAGTCTCTCTTGTACTCTACTTCTGTACCCAATTCAGCAGTAAAAAGGGACAGAATCTTACACCAATGGAGCATACACCGGTAGTTCGGCAAACTGCCGCTATTCATGAACCATATATCCAGTTTTTTTCTTATATAGTAAAAAAAGGTGATACTTTTGCCGGTATCCTCTCAAAATTTAATATCACGGAAGACGAGGCTTTCCACTACTATAAATCACTGAAATCCATCGGATTCTCGACACTTTTCCCCGGGGATTCTCTCTGTCTTACCAAAGATGAAGCAAAAAGAGTAAAAACTGTCTCACTCCTGAACAGACTGAGCTACTGGTATCATGTACAAAATACCGACAGTACACTGCACCTTGAAAAGAAACCGGTTGAAGTTACCACCTATCGGTGCCTGGTGAAAGGTATTCTTGAATCCTCACTCTCCGAGGATATGTACAAATACGGTGTTGGTGATGCACTGGTAATCAAACTTGCCGATATCTTTGCCTGGGATATTAACTTTTTTATGGATCCGCGTAAAGGTGACACTTTTGAGGTACTCTTTGAAAAATATTACCGTGACGGCCGATTCATCGGTTATGGCGAAATACTTGCCGCAAAATACGTAAACCGCGACAAAACGTTCTATGCAATCGGTATGAAAGATGCCAACGGCAAGCTTAACTACTATGATAAAAACGGCAAATCAGTACAGAAACAGTTTCTGAGAGCGCCGCTGCGCTTTCATAGAATTTCTTCGGGATTTTCATACAGCAGAAAACACCCCATTCTCGGTATTTACAGACCGCATCTTGGTGTTGACTACGCTGCAGCAAAGGGAACCCCGGTATATGCTGCTGCTGACGGTGTTGTACGGCATGCCAAATGGAACGGTAATTACGGTCGACAGGTGAGTATCTCGCATGGCGCTTCATATACCACCTACTATGGTCACCTGCACACCATCGCACGAGGTATCGTACCCGGCGTTCACGTATCGCAGGGACAGTGTGTCGGCACCGTCGGGAAAACGGGCCTGGCAACGGGGTACCATCTGGACTACCGCATGAAAGTAGGATCCCGCTATGTCAACCCGGTAACGTTAACACTCCCGTCAAAAGAAGGGGTAGCGCCTGAAAAACTCCTCCACTTTGAAATCATTAAACATAACTATCTTTCCATGCTGCATATGCGCATGCCTCGGAATGGCTGTATTGTACTCGATGTTCTTCAGCCGGATAAGGCAAAACCGGTTCTGTCCAAAACCACCCCGATTGTCCCAGACGATGCTAACGCCGCAAGTTCTTGATAAGATACGGAACGAGATTATTCTCTCCGGAAGGGATACCCGCTACAAACTTGAAGCATACGGTTTTGTCCTGCATGGTCTCAATTTTTACCATACCAAATCGGGTGAGCGTCGCCATTTCACCGGTCAGGAACTGGCCAGAGGCCTGATTGAATTCGCCCAGAAACAATTCGGCCCGCTGACCGCCGACGTACTTAAGCATTGGGGTATCCAAACCACCGACGACCTCGGCTACATTGTCTATAACCTCATTGATATAAAACTGATACGCAAGCAGGACAGCGACTCTCTGGAAGACTTTTTCAATGTTATCGATATTACGAAATACCTTGATACACAAATAAGCTATCACATTGATAAAGGCTATATAAAAAGCATAAAAGGTGCTTGACTTCAACTATCAGGTACATATATTTTAACATTCCATTATTGTGAATACCGTGTGCCGCTTTAGCTCAGTCGGTAGAGCAAGGGACTGAAAATCCCTGTGTCCGCAGTTCGATTCTGCGAGGCGGCACCATCGAAATAAAAAGCTCTGTTGGATTACCGGCGGAGCTTTTTTTATTTATGCAATTTATTTAGTTTGTGTGAATGATTTTAAAAAAAATTTTAAACAGAGCCGATAAAAAGTTGTAGCTTTATAGTATATTAGCAAATTAGAGTATTTAATAATCCCTTATTTCAAGTACCTTTTAACACACTTTATTGTTTTTTACGAAGAGGAGAAGGTATGAATAAAAAAACAAAGAGTGTTTCATTATTAGTAGCCCTGTTTTTTCTGAGTATCGATTCTGAAGGAGGAGAGGTAACCAAGTCCTTATCCCCAATCATTGTAAACCAAATTGGGTATGAGATATATGGTCCCAAGGTAGCGATTTATCAGAACGATGGAAGTCTTTCCCCTACTGAGTTTACGGTAACCGATGGGGCCAACAATGTTGTATTCACCGGTGATATTGTTGACGTGGGATCTGTTGATGGATGGGATATGGGAAGTTTTTCTACAATGGATTTTTCTGAGTTAAAAAATACCGGAACATTCAAAATAAAAGTAGGTAGTGAAGAGTCGTTTTCCTTTGAAATTAAAAAGAATTGTATTTTTTCAAATACGATTAATCCTATTTTCTCCTGTATAAAGAAGATGCGTTCCACTGAATACGATAGAGATGTGCCCCTTTACGGATCAGGTGGGAAAACTGTAGATATTCATGGCGGGTACAAAGAAGCCTCAGGAGATGATGCTAAACATATCAGCCATCTTCAGTTTTCTAATTTCCTGCCAACACATGAAATACCCGAATGTGTATGGGGCCTCTTAACCGCATATGAGTATAATAGTGATAATTATGATAACGCTAATTTAACAAACGCCATTTTATCTGAAGCAGCCTTTGGGGCTGATTATCTCAATCGTGCATGTTCTCCTGATGGTTATTTTTATTCAACCGTTTTTGATGGGTGGGGCTCAACGGAAAGAACGGTTTGTGCGTATATAAGTCAAACCGGTGGTGACTGGGAAATGACAAGTAATTATCAGACAGCCTTTCGCGAGGGAGGTGGTTTCTCTATTGCTGCATTAGCAAAAGCAAATAATATGAACATTCAAGGTGAGTATACTTCCGCTCAATATCTGGAAACTGCAGAAAAAGCTTATGCACATATTAAAGCAAATAATTCAAATTATGATGATAACGGGCAAGAAAATTTTCTGGATGAATTGGAAGCCGCGCTTGCATCTATTGAATTATATAGTGCTACAAACAAGGAAGAATATAAAACGGAAGCGGATACATGGGTTAATAAAATACTCAACAGACAAACCTCTGAAGGCTATTTCTATTGCGATAATGCCCAACAACGTCCCTATTACCATGCTGAAAGTGAAGGGTTGCCACTTTTAGTACTATCATCATATTTAAAAATTGAGACAAATAATACCGAGAAAATTAAAACGGCTATTACAAAAAATATCCATTGGTATTTCTCTATCACAAAGGAAGTTACTAATCCGTTCAACTATATCCGGTTGTATGCACCGTCATATACTCGCGGTCACTATGGAAAAGCTCGGAAATCCTTTTTTATGCCTCATGATAATGAGTCCGGATATTGGTGGCAAGGAGAAAATGCACGATTGGGTTCAATGACGGCAGCACTTCTTATCAGCACAAAAACATTGAACCCAACATTCAGACTCAGCACAGACTCCCTTTCCCGACTAGCCATGTCTCAAATCGATTGGATTTTAGGCAGAAATCCTTTTCAGTATTGTATGTTATTAGGATCCGGAAAATATGATTATCCTATTGGCCCGGAAGGTGGTATTGAAGGAGGCATATGTAATGGATTGGCTGGCGCTGATGATGATGGTGGGATATGGTTTTTTGAAGACTGGCGATCGTCTGAACAATGGTTACCGCATGGAGCTAACTATTTATTTGCTATTTCCATTGTATCAAGTTTGTCGAATGAACCAACCTACATTACACATCATACCGGCAATGAAAACATTGACTTATCAGATTTAATTATTCATAAGCAACACAACACTGTCTCAATATCTTTACATCCCTGTAATAAACACGATGGTATAATCAACGTATACAATGTACAGGGAAGGAAAGTTATATCGGTCCCGGTGTCCGGTAATACCAATCTCATAACTTTCGAAGCCGGCCTTTTTGCGAAAGGCTTACTGGTATTTGAATTTAATGATGGTAAAAGGAAAGTTATTCACACATGGGTGAACTCAAAATAACCTGGGAAATCATCACACACGATATTTTTTCTTGCTCCAATAGTAAGCGAAGCGCAGGTTTAAAAATTTTCAGGCAACACCCGCCTCTCTACGATTCTTCCATTGGAAACAGAGACGACATATCTTATTTAAGAAAAGAAAATGGTTGGAAATTTCGGATATAGCCTTATTTTAACGCCTCGATATATAGCAGAACTAATTTATTGTTTAATTTTATTTTTCCATTTTCTTTTCAGTCCGGCCCCCCAAAAGCAACATTGTCAATAGTTTTGGGAACACCGACTACCGCCATCACCCGGTTTCTACGTGACGCTTCCTCTGCTATTGCCAATGCACCTTTCTGGGAACCGTCTCCGCAATAACAAAAAGCTCATTTACCTCTCTGCGTATGAGCGTATCCACAATCTCACCTGTTTTCTCCAAGAAAACGCTTTTTACATTTTTTACCAATCAGCGGGTTACTAAAAGCTTATTACGTTTGTTATATTTCTGGTAATAAATATAACGATGTGTTTATTTATACCCTAATGGCCAATCCACACACAAAAAAGGAGAACCTATGAGCAATACCTCAAAAAATAACAAAATAATCTGTATTGTAATTATGTCTCTTACGGCCGCCCTGTTCGCTCAATCACGATGGCATAAGGAAAATTCCGGTACCAATAGAGATTTGTCTTTTGTAACCGTAATTAACGATTCGGTTTTTGTTGTTGGCGACAGCGGTACAATATTAATCTCAACCAACGGCCATGACTGGAACATGCAACAGACCGGAACCAGTTTCTCACTCGCCGGACTAACCGGCAACACTGAAAAGCTTGTCACGGTTGGTGAAAACGGAACAATTTTTACCTCCGATAACCGCATCGACTGGGTAAAAGAACTCAGCGGTACTGAAAGAAATTTAAATTCCGTAACCTGGGATGGAGAAAAATTTGTTGCTGTAGGTGATAGTGGAACAATTATTATCTCTTTTAACGGTGTGTCATGGATAAATAAATCAACCGACAGTGAATTTATGCTTAAATCTGTTGCCTGCAACAATACAACACTGGCTGCGGTGGGAAGAAAGAATACAGTCTGGGATTCATGTGCCGTTATCCTGACATCCACTGACGGCGTATCATGGAAAAGTCAAAGCGTAGAACAGTATGCCCCGCTTAACCATATACTCTGGAATGGATTAAAATTTTATGCCGTCGGCTGCAATAGTACAATTCTCAATTCAATCGACGGTAATGAGTGGAATATCTGTAATGCTGGTTCTGTTGGTTCTCAGGAGTTAACGTCAATAACAAAGTATTTTGACAGGTATTTAACGGCATTCGGAGAAAATTATCTTTTTTTTTCCTATTTTGATGATATGTTATGGACTGAATATGAACCAAGCAGCCTTCCGCAAACAACCTTACAGTCCATAGCCTGGCTCGATCGTTATATTCTTTTTATCGCTGTAGGAATCAATGGTATGATTTATACAGCGGAAGATGATGACACATCGGTTCTGATTACAATTGATAAAAACTCTCAAAACAGAAATATCGATATTTGCATATCCAATAAAATTCTCAGGGCTTTTATTCCTCATAACATGATGAAAGGTAATGTGTCGATTGAAATTTATTCCCTGACAGGTAAAAAGATACTTGCAACATCTAATTCAACCGCGGATTGCGAATATACTCTGGCTCTTACAAATTGCGCTCCCGGCGTTTATCAGCTCAGTGTCAACAACGGCAGAAAGAGACTTACCAGGCAATTTATTTATTCACATTAGATTTTCTGGGAAGCGTTGCCAGTCTTCATTAATCTTCAGCGGCGGTATTATCTCTCATACAGGTTTATTGAGTCACACGCCCGGCACACTTTTTGTGCTGCCAACAGTGACGGAGGTATTTTAGTACCTTAAAGATTCACCTTTACCGCCAATATTTTCGCATACCTCTACCCTCCTGATCAAGCATACGTGAAACTGCAGGACTCAGAACACAATAGTAACAAGCTATCTCTGTAAACGGTGTACCACAAAACTAATTCATCAGACGATAAAGAAGCCGTCCAAATACAAATACATGAAGATGATAGTGATTATCCATCAACACCAAGGCGCAAAATGTATACCCGGTCTGCTATATTCACTCAGACAACATTGATAATAAATATTCACACTCCTAATTTTCACTAAAAATGCGCCTTTCTCTATTCCCAGTGGTATTATGTTGCTCACAGCACCAGGGGCTGGTCAGGCGTACTTTACGTGGTGAGGTAAGAAAATACTGTAAATATCTTTTATTGGGGATTTAAAAGTATTAAAGTACCTCCGTTCCAATCTACGTCCCCATCCAGTCCGATTAAATCACCCATTTTGCCCTATTTCCCACAAATATAGTGCGCATTCCCCAATAAATTATTAGATTATAGTATACAGAGGGTCTAATACATCTCTTTTTGATTCTGAAAATTCCATCATAAATATGTCAGGTGGGGAGCTTATTTATGGATCCATGATAAAACGGGGATTAATGGTGATTATTGCGGTAATTGCTTTTAATCCGTCAAAATGAGGGGGGTCAGGGACCATGGTTCGTCACTACAGCAAGCACCGTATCCGGTGTTTTTTTTGTTTTATCAGCCTTTATATCTTTATCCAGACCACTTTAGCTGAAGAAGCGTGCAAATTCATGTATACCGGTTATCCGGAGTTTTTAAATAACCGGACGCTGGTACTGCCCGATGAAGTCGTTGCCATGTCTGAGTATGTTCCGGTGTATGATGCGGCGCACCTGGTGCATGAAGGCGAGCCTGCATCGATATTTTTTATCATCGACAATTCGGTCAGTATGCTACAGACCGATCCGGGCGGCTCGCGATTTACCGTTGTTCATGACCTCATTGACTCGATATATCAGCGAAGTCCCAACTCTGAAGTGGGCATTTCCGTATTCAGCGGTGTTATGAAATTCAAGGAGGAGGACGATGCTATATTCGAGAGCGTGCATAATTATCTGGGCTGTTATATCCCCCTGTTGAAACTCAATAAGGATTACAATGGCAGGACCGGGTATGAAATTCTTAAATTCTATATGGAGACAAACAACGGGCAGATGATATATCAGGGGGATGTCTTTTCCGGCACCCATATCAATGCGGGTTTTGAAGCGGCAAAGAAGGCCATGAGTGTGGCGCTGTACCCGAAAGATTACCAGTTCGTTATCTTTTTCTCGGACGGCGAGGCCAATGTGAACAACCTCCTGGTGCCGACTAACTATTATGTTCAGGGGGAGAATGTGCCGACCACATTTACCGTGTATTTCGGTGAGAGCGCTTTCCAGAACCTTCAGACCATGACCAACAATATCAAAAGCAACGGCTATTCATCATCAAATCACCTTTCCAATCTCTGGTCCATTGAGACTGATTATGAAACACTGATGAAGCTGCTCATGGAGAATGTTATTCACATAGTAATTCAGCAGGAAATAAAGTATACGCCTGAGGAATTAACGGTAAATTCGATAAACCCGATAACCGGCTGGGACAGCGCTGGTTTTCTTTTTGGCGAGATGTTCGAGCTCTTTCCGACCAATGATTTTGAATATGTCATCGTGTATGATGTGTTAATAGACACACTCATAAGAGCCGGTATTCCGCGGTATGATACAACCCATGTTATTAAATACACCGTTGAAATTCAGGAGAGTGCGCCGCTGCCGGATTCGGTTGAATTAACTTGCTGGGGAAGAAGGCTTGAGTTTTATCATGACAACACCCTGATAACCGGCGCCAATGAAAAAATGGAGGAGCTGGAAATCAGGTTTACTCCTTACGAGGTTGACACCTTTTATGTGTATGAGGATGTGGAAGTCACCATCACCCACGCTTTCGGCACCCCGAAGGATGTTGAAAAATTTACCCTGGCTGAGGTGGGCAATTATTTCTCGCATACATTCCCCCGGACAGTCGCAACGGCGAATCCCGGAGATAATACTCTTCAGCACCAGGATCCGGACAGTATCATCGCGACGTTCAAGAACCCGAACCTGTTCCTTGACACTCTGCGCATCGCCATTCCCTACAGTATCAGCGCAATGGTCGTGCTCGAGCAGGGCATATACTTTGATAACAACGCGGACGGCCATGTGGACAGTCTGTATATCAAATTCGCCGACGTTGCTGAGGAGGAAATACAGAATAACCTCGATGAGATAATGAATGAAATTGAACTGCCCGCGTTTCGCGATTTCAGTAATCTGAAATATGAATATGCAGACATGGGCATTGCGGTATCGTTAAAAGAGAACGCCCCGGAAATACATACATACATTACCGATGAAGACAAGCTCGTAGTCCCGAATCCGCTGTATCTGGCAAGCGGCGCACTCCTGGCAAAAAAAAGCGTGGACATTATCGATTCCATGGCACCGGTTATCATGCAGGCAAGCCTGATAGATTCTCTGTCCGTTTCATCGCACGATGAGCTTACGGTCGTGTTTTCGGAGAGTGTGGGTACCGTTACCGACAAACGGCCGTTCAGATTTTACTGCACCGGTGCAGATAAGACCTACAACGCGGATCTGAGCGTGATCAGTCAGAATGACGAAACCGGTGTGTTCGAGGTGGAATCGGTTGACGGTATTGACAAAATCGTTGACGGTGACTCAATCCGTATCAACTGGGAGCTGTCCGGTGATAATATCTATGATGCAGCCGGTAATAATCAGGACAATCCCAGAAATATCAGACGTGAGATAGCAGTTACCGTTATTAAGGATATGATCCGTGTAACGAAAGGGATTTACTACGACAACAACGCCGACGGTCGTGTCGATAGTGTATACTTCACGGTCTCCGGCGATAAATTCCCGGAGAATGCCGATGCGGTTGCCGATGAGCTCGGCAAACACCTTCCTGCCTGGCGTAAATTTACCATTGACAATTCATATATCCATACTGACGGCGTATCGTACAGTGTTACCGAAGGCCTCGGCGATGCAGGTATGACCTATATCACCACCGACGATATTTTTATAATTCAAAAAGAGATAGAACTACCCGACGGCGGTGTACTTGACAAAGTCACTCTGACTATGGAAGACGCCATGGCGCCGGTTATTATGAAAGCGAGCGTGGTCGACTCCCTCGATCCCGAAGGAACCGATATACTGACCGTTATCTTTTCCGAGACGGTTGCCGGTATAACGGAAGAACGTCCCTTTTTATACTATCGTCCGGGAGAAAACAGGGACTTTGATGCCTGTCTCAACACACTCAGTCAGAACGAGAATGCCGGTGATTTTAAAATTACACGTATTGAAGGGGTTGAAGCCTTTGAAAACGGTGATTCAATACGAATCTATTATAAGAGCGAGATCTCAGACAAGCTTGACAATGAACAGACCAATCCTGAAAATATCCGTCGGGAAATAGCGGTTACAAAAATTTCCATGAATTATGACGTTGTCCTGAAATCGACTGTTCTGGATTATAACGAGGTCACTGATCCCGGCGACCTGGTTAATAATGAGTGTATCAAGGATCTCCTGGCCGGTACTGATGAGCACTACACGGGTCTTATGATTATTACGGTTGAGCCCGACGACAGTACGAAAGTTACGGATCTTGACAGCCTGGCAGCCACCCTGAGTATCTATGACGCAGTCGGTAATGTGCTGCTGGAAGGCGCGGATATGTGTTTCGATAATACAAGGAGACGTCTGGTGTATCTGTGGGACGGCCGCAATCCGCAGCAGCGTAAGACCGGCGGCAGCGCATACGCTGCAATTGTACCGGTTCGTTTTTTCTGCGGCAACAAAGAAGAGAAGCAGCGTAATCGCACAATCTACGGCACAGTCGGCGTGAGAGATTAAAAGGCAGATTCATTCCTCCCCTGCAATGTAAAACGGAGTTCGAATGAAACGGTATACAAATACAGTATTATTTCTTTCGGTACTGATTCTATTATGCCAGTATAGTGTATATCCGGGAATAATGGACATGCCCCTTTGTCCGCAGGAGATGAGTAAATGGTGCTGGGCAGCCTGTTGTGAGGCTGTCTTAAAGACCTATGATATTAACAATGTCAGCCAGAATGACATTGTCATCCACATTCACGGCAGTGTTGTGAACGAAGGCGGCGGTGAATATGACATGGTAAAAGCACTGAACGATCTGGGGGATTGTGACGCACAGCGGGTGGGCAAAGTCCCGGAAGCGGATTTAAAAAAGCATGCGGACAACAATAATCCCCTGATTATCGGCTGGATAATCCCGGCACAGAATCATGCAGTGGCATATGCCGGCTATAATGAGAAGAGAGGGAACCGTGTGTATAAAATCATGAATCCCGGCGGATCCTGGATGATGATGACTTATCAGGCTATAGAGACGGCAAACAATACGGGCGTGTGGCAGGCCTCGGTAATAACTGAAAAGGGACTCCCTAAGATTAAATTGACGACCCTGAACAACAGCGGTGTCTTTGCGCAGGGAGATACCACCGCAATCAAATGGGAGGCCAACTTTGACGGCACCGTTGCAATCGAGCTTCTGAAAGGCGGTACTGCTCTCAATACTATTGCTTCATCAGTGCCGGTAACGCCTTCTTCGTATGACTGGGCGATTCCAACGGATCTTGATGACGGGAGGGATTATAAAATAAAGATAGCCAAAACGGATCAGCCGACGGTATTTGATGAAAGCAATTTCAACTTTACACTGAATACGGTACCGTCATTCACCTCCGATTCATCGGCTGAAACGGTGATAAACGAGCCCTGGGAATTCACCGTTTCGGTCCATGACAACTGTGCTCCCGACAAACTGGCATTCAGTGTCTCGCCGGACATTCCCGACGGTATAACCCTGGAATCGAATACCGATTATACCGCAACACTGCAAGGCACGCCCGTCAAAGAGGGAACGTTTACTTTTACCATCATGGTTCTTGACGACATTCTCATTGATCCGGTGGTACAGAACTTCACGCTCACGGTAGTGGACATTTCGGAAATATCATTTACCGACCATACTCCCGACAAACACGCCCCCGTTTTTACCGCCTGCCCGAATCCCGCACAACTCGGCAGACAGGAAATCAGCTTTATGGTAAAGTATCCTCTTATTGTATCAGGGGAAATTACTATATGTGATGCTACCGGTTCTCATATTGACAATATACCCGTTACGAAAAACGGCACCTACACCTGGGATTTGAAACACCGTCGGGGAAACAGAGTTGGTTCAGGAGTTTATCTGGCGATACTTACCGTATGTGAGCAGTATGGCGCATGCAATTCGTATCGCATACCGGTGGGAGTGAAACGATAGTGCCGGTAATCAATTCTTATTGAATATAGACGATATAATTCCACCTCGGCCTCGAAGATTAACCTGTTAAAAGCAATTCGATGAAGAGGACGATCTGTCAATCGTTAACACAAACTGATCAAGTAACGCTTGATCCGGACAATGTAAGCCGGATGGATGATTCATCTATCGGGTTTTAACGGGAATACTTTTTCATAAATCGGGAGGGGCCATTATGAATAATAAATCTGCACTCGTGCTATTACTGTCGGTACTGCTGGTATCCGCTGAAACAATTATCAGAACATATCATTTCGACGAACCGGAAATCATCGATAATACCGCCCGTCTTAAGGGATGTTATTCCACACGGGAAGCGTTTGCACCCTGCGTTCCGGTAAAACCGGTAAAACTCCTCGTTCCGCGCGGTCACGACGTTGTATCATTCACTGTAAGCTACAGTGAACCTGTTTTTATGAAAGGTGACTATTATCTGAAACCGTTCAGGCCGTCAGGCAGGATTTCTGTCGGGCCGCCGCGTGATTACTATACCAGAAAATCGAATCAGTACAACGGGAATGTTTTTTACCCTGCTGCAGTGAAGGTGGAAGATTTTTACACACAGGTTAAGAACTATCATACCATGATTAAGGAAGACGGCTCTGCTTTCCCTGAAAAAGAAAGTTATATTTCTTTAAAGGCCGGAGGCTA
>CAZIYW010000131.1:0-14331 GCA_964543525.1 uncultured Fibrobacterota bacterium
AGGCTGGATTGGCCAGCTTGTTGATGCCAGCTTTGCCCGGCGCACTCATATTCTCACCTTCACCGCAATTTTCCGGGTAGGAATAGATCACACCGACGACCGGGCCGATACAGGTGCTTTTGACGGCAAGACCCGGTGAATCACCGGTTTGTGCAACAGGTGTTACTTCAAAACAGATAAATTTATCGATATCAGCTTCTGTTATTGTATACAACTGGTTTGTGGCTCCGGTTATCACCTGGGCGTTGCTACCGACGGCATCATCTGCTCGGTACCATTTGTATATAGACTGACCCTCAGGATCGCTGTCTGCATCGTGGTAGGTGTAACTGCCGGTAAGTACTTCATCAACAACGGCCTGGCCGGCCACTTCAACCGGATCTGCGTAGGGTGGGTCGTTTGCGGGAATATACTCTATTGTTAATTTGATTCTATAACCAGAAGTTTGAACAGAAACATTCCAGTAATAATCATAGTAACCAAAATCTCCGCCAAATATTAATCCCTTATTCTCTTTTGTTCCATCAACCCAGTCCTGGACAATGTTTTTTAATGAGGTTGAGGTTATTTCATAAAAACCGCTTGGTGAATTGTAATCCAGTGTTTTGGAGCCCAGTGGATTATTCCATTCTTCTCTTGTATAGGAGTCGTATTCACCGCTGGGATAGTATGGTCCCTTATTTTGTTCATAAATGATAGCAGTTCCCGGATTTGATGCACCACCAGTATGAATACTATTTATATAAAATTTAAAGGTTACCCCGGTGATTGTTGCACCGGCAAGACTACTGACGTCTGCATAACAGAGAATTTCATCCGAATATTGTACCGTTTGACTACGGATATATCGACCTATCCTTCCGTCATCATCGCCCCCGGAAACGTCTTCATATAATTTGAGATGCCTGTTATCAGTTTCGATTGATAATTGTTCTGCAAATGTATGCCCCGCAATAAGGCACAATATAATTGTAATACAAAAAAGTGTTCTCATAGGTACCTCGCATCCTTTGGAGTTAAGATTAATATCATTGACTAATATTATTAATAGATAATGGATTTTAGACAGTAGATATTGGCTACAAGAACAGTTTCTGCCGAGACAATATCGATTATCCGATTTACCATTATCTCTCCTTCTTTATCTTTTAATATCAAATATTATCAAATATCCAAAACATCTACTAACTGGCTTTTCTGAAACATTTTTACAGGGATTATATGCGGTATGCGGCTATGAATTAAATCAGGTCTTGACAACTCGTGTGGTATATTGCATACTTAGTAGTGCATAAGCTCATATAATATTTGCGCATGCTTATCGGGAGCGGGGTTACTTTTGCTGGTGTCCTGCTCCTTTTTATTTCATTTTACTCCTTATTTTACTCATTCACAAATCTTCTTTATGTGGTTATTTTTTAACCTTGAAAACAGATAGTCTGTCTTTTATAAATAAAAAACGCCATAACATGAAACAATGTTTTTCATCTCAACGGTCATGGTCATATTGAAATGTATCACGGCATTGCTCCTTATTATGGCGTTCAGGAACTCAGGCACTCTGTCTTTTGTACTGCCAACCTCCCTCGATTTAATGTTTTCATTTACTGTAACGCTGTGAGGATGATGTGCCTGTCATTAATAAAAAGTTAAATTATGGTGAAAATAAAATGCTTTTTTTTGCTGCTTCCGGAAAAAACTGGGAAAAAGTGTTCCCAATAGCAGGAAACACTTTGTGAATTTATTCATTGAAATTTGATCTGGCGGACTGAAATCCGTCATTTGTAAATAGCATGGCCCATTTATTAATTTTTCATAATGCTTCACTCTATTACAAGATCTTTTGCAAATGAAAACTTTTATATCCTGACAAAAAAGCAATTTTTATGTTTTTTAGTATCCCACTGCCTTTTTCTTGGCCGAAGAACAAGAACGGAATTTGAATATTGCTGAATAATATTCCCATTTGTATATTTATTGATTCTTTAATATCGGTGACATATTCTTATTCTGAAAAAGCAATTTTCTGTTTATATTAAACTACCGCGAATTATATTTTTATTATATCACAATATAACCATGGTTTACAGTAGTTACGGCTATAAGTGCAGGAAGATTGATTTAACTTATTAATTAATATGGTTTTTTAATTGGTGCATTTAACCAACATCAATATCCGAAATCCGGTATCTAAAATCCGTTATCATGCAAGTCAGTACTGAAAATAAAAATCACTTCACGGATACGGCCGTTTTCAAAAGATACGAAAGTATCTCCATCTCTCATTCAGTTCTCTCCTGCATACCGTACCATATCGCGATAGAATATTTCATTTTACCCTACGGCGTTGACGAAAAGGGTCGTATTGAGGCCCTTATGGCCTATCCGCACGATACTGAGATGATACAGGCTGTGCAGTTGCATACCGGTGTATGTGTGCGCCCAACCGGGATTGGAAAGGATTACCTGCTCAAGCTCATAGCCACGCACTACGACTTTGTAAAGTCTGACGATGAGATTGCAGCGGAGGAGCGGGAAGAACGCGTGCCGCAGCGATTATCATACTCCAGAGCAGATTCAACAATATCTATTGTGAACGATATTATTCATGAGGCTATCAGGCTGCGTGCCAGCGATATACATATGGAGCCTTTCGAGCGGGAGATGTGTGTGCGTTTCCGTGTTGACGGCATTCTCCAGGAGATGATGAATATCCCGGCTGAAAAGATTCCCGAGACAACATCCCGTATAAAAGTCATGTCTCACATGGATATTGCGGAGAAGCGCCGCTCTCAGGACGGCAGAATCAGCATTAACGAGCAGGGCAGAGAGGTTGATATTCGTGTATCTTCACTGCCCACGGATTTCGGCGAGAAAATTGTCCTGCGATTGCTTGACAAAAGCAGTTTTGATTTTAATCTCGAAAATATCGGCATGGAGCCAGGCAAGCTCATGCTGTTTAAAAAAGCGATACAGATGCCCAACGGCATTGTGCTCATTACCGGACCCACCGGATCGGGGAAAACGACCACTTTGTACGGTGTTATAAATTACCTGCGTAAACCAGGGATCAACATCTCCACTATAGAGGATCCCATAGAATATAATATTACGGGTGTAAGCCAGACCCAGGTGAATCCGGGAATCAATCTGACTTTTGCAAACCTGCTGCGCACCATGCTTCGTCAGGACCCGAACATTATCATGGTCGGAGAAATGCGTGATCAGGAGACTGCCGAGATTGCAATACGCTCTTCGCTAACCGGTCATCTGGTTCTCAGCACACTGCACACCAATGACGCACCCTCCGCAATAACCAGGCTTATTGACATGGGAATAGAACCCTACCTGGTAGCCTCATCTGTGACCATGATTGTGGCGCAGAGACTGGTGCGTAAAATCTGTACCCGTTGTAAATGTGAAGATAATACAAAAGTTGACATAAAGAAAAGTATCGGTTTGTCGCCGGATATCCCGGTATATAAAGGCTTGGGATGTTCAGCCTGCGGCCATACGGGATACAGGGGACGGACAGGGATTTTCGAGGTCATGCCAATCAGCGAAGAAATTCGCAGACAGATAAATAACAGAGCCTATGCATCTGATATCAGGAGTCAGGCTGTCAAAGAGGGCCTTATTACACTTCGCGACAGTGCATTGTCAAAACTCACCGACGGCATAACCTCCCTTGAAGAAGTGGTACGCGAGATATCGGTTATCTCGTAGTGCGTCCAGATTTATCCTTGTCATTTTATAACCAGTCGAAATACAACAAGATACGTTTTTGTGTCATTGCGAGAGAATTTAAGCGATCTATTGTACGCTTAGAGTGTTTGTTTTATTATGGAAAGTATATCGTGTTTGTACACGTTAAAAAAATACAGGAAATTCGAATAAAAGATCAGCTTGCAGCGTGTTGCTCGCAATGACAAAACGGAGAACCAAATGAAGCAAAAATTACCATTATTATTAGCGGTTTTTATACTCTTTTTCTCAGCAATCGCCCAGGTTACGGGAACGGGCCCAGGCGGTCAGCCGCCTGCACAGTCCCGGCTGCAAACCGGGACGCAGTGTCAGAAAGATAAAATTCCGGTATCCGATACGGTACGAATACCGGTGCTGGATTTCAAGAACACCGATATACGCGATATCCTCCTTGCCTTGGGTATGCAGTATAATTTTAATATCTATCTTGAGCCGGATGTAAAAGGTGAGATATCGCTTTACCTGGTTGATATAAAAGTAAACGATGCCATTGATTTCATAGTCAAGCGCAAAGGGTATGATTATACGGTAAAAAACAGTATTGTAAAGGTGTTCAAGCCTGAAGAGAAAAAACCGCCGCCGCCACCGCCGCCGAAAGTGATTTTTCATATCGCAAACAATCTTTTATCCGTTGATTTTAAAGACATTCCGGTTAATGATGTCATACGCATGTTTATCGATTCCGCAGGTATGAATGTGGTCCTTGACGGCCAGAGCAGTAAAAAGATATCCAGCCGCTTGTCAAAAATAGCTATAGACCGGGCACTCAGGGTGATATTCGAAACGAACGGGTTTGACGTGAATGAATCGGATGGCATTTACTATGTGGCACAGCAGGCATGGGGTGAGGATGCTGCAAAATCAGGCGCACATCGGTCCCGTCGAATGGGTATTAAGGTGACGCCCGACAAGAGAATCTCAATCGATGTAACCAATGCCGCTCTGGATGATATTGTCCGGAATATTATCCAGGAGGTCGGTATCAGCATTATTATGTATGAAAAAATCGCAGGAACAATCAGCGCAAAATGCGATACTGTAAAGCTAGACGATCTCCTTCGTTTCATGCTGCAGAATACAAAGTATACTTTCTGGAAAGATAAGGGAATTTACTTTATAGGCTCCCGTGAGATGAGTCAGCAGAAGACCACGGACGTTATTCCGCTCAAGCATATCAGGGCCGAGGAGGGGCAGATCTCCAAGTTTCTCCCGCCGCGAATAAGTAAAGAAGCCGTTATCAAGTATGACAGTGAGCACAATTCGGTTATTGTTATTGGTTCCTTTGATATTGTTGCTGAAGCCCGGGATTTTATTGAAAATATAGATCAACCTATCCCCCAGGTACTACTGGAAGCGCTGGTTGTCGAGTTTAATCTGAGCAAAATTCGATCCTACGGGGTATCGATATTTACCGGCGGACTGGGGGACACTGCCGGCGACTGGCAAAGCGAACAGTTTCTGCCGACTATTAACCTGAAACCCGGTCAGAAAAAAACAGCCCTGGTGCTTAATAATGTCCTGAAACATCTCGGTGCAAAAAAAGTTGTTACCCTGCCCAAGAATTTCAGATCGTCAATACAGGCGCTCGAAACTGCCGATATTGTCAAGGTACATTCAACCCCGCAGATAGCCACGATAAACGGTAATACCGCGAGTATTACCATCGGCGAAACGCGGTACTATAAACTTGCAAAGGAGACTATCAGCACCACAAGCAACACGCAGACAAACGTTATCGGTACTGACGAGCGGTTCATTGAAAAGAAATTTAACACGGTCCTAGAAGTAACGCCATGGGTTATGGCTGGCGGCTATGTCATGGTGGAAATCAGGCCGGAGTTTAATATCCCCAGAAGCGGCGGTAGTGAAGACCGACCTCCCACTATCGATACGAGGGTGATAAAATCAATGGTGCGTCTCAGGGACGGTCAAACTATTGTTCTCGGGGGCCAGCGCCAGACCGAGAATGTTGTCAACAGCAAAGGGATTCCGTTCCTCAGCAGTATCCCGGTTCTCGGCTATCTGTTCTCAAGTAAAACCATTACAAAAAACGAAACGCAGATGATGATTTTTCTTACGCCCCATGTCTATTATGGCGGTGATGAAGGCGTTGTTTCACCCGATGATTATTTCGGTGATGAAATTAACAAGATGCTGGAAAAGCACGATCCCGATATGAAACAAAAACGAAAAGAGGAAAGAAGGCTGGAGCGGGGGAAACGACGTGCCGAACGAAGACAGGGAAGAAAGCGTATTGAAGAGGAACCGCTCTACAGGCTGCAGGAAGGAAGTAAAACTGCAGTAAGAGAATCGGTAAAAGGAGAAAAGAAAAAGAGAAAAGGATTCCTCTGGTTCGGCAGAAACAGGGATAAAAAGGAGAAAGCCGAAGAATCGGGGGAGGAAAAGGAGAAGAAAAAGAAGAAAGAGCGTAAAGGATTCCTGTGGTTCAAGAAAAAAGATTCCACCACAGAGAGCACAGAGGATACGGAGGAAGATAAAGAAAAGGATAAGGTAAAAGAAGAGGGGAACAAATAGGATAAGCCTTAGTATGTGGAAATTGGATGGTGGATAGTAGCGAAAGAAAAGAGGTTTGAAGTTAAAGGTTCAAGGCTTTTTATATACTTTTCACCTTTCACTTTAAACCCATAAATTTACACGTGCATTTTGAACTATTCAATGTTCTTTTCCTTTGCGATCCTTGCGAGATGTTATCTTTAACAAACGATAGTGGATGTTGGATAATGTATAGTGGCTATTGGCAAGAGATAAGAGAGATCGATTTGCATTTTGTGATTTTCAATTTGCACTAATAACTCCTCTTTCCTTTGTGTTCTTTGCGAGAAAATTTCTTTTATTGTTCAGGCTTTGGATAGGTTGTATTGCAATTTTAGTATGTCGGTAAAAAAGGACTTTACTATGGAAAAACGAAGACGGTTTGTAACAATAATGCTCGGTTTGGCTGGTTTGGTCATGCTTAACTGCACCGATTGGGACCTTGGCGGTGAGGGTGAGGCGCCGGATCCGGTTGCACTGGAAATCACCTCAGTTACCGATACGTCGGTAACACTCAGATGGTCACGGTCTGACGACGAGGATTTCAAGAGCTATCAAGTCTACTACTCCACCAGTGATATCGTGGACACTACGGATAAAATTGCCGATACGCTTCATATCAGTAAGGATACTGTGAAAACTGTGACTGGTCTGGACGCAAACAGACACTACTATTTCAGAGTGGTTGTTACCACTTATCGCAATATGATTTCCGCAAGTAATATTGTGGATACCACCACCTTAAAAAGCATGATCGATTTGACACTGACACTAAACCCGCCGGTCGCATTATCCGAATTTTCTGTGTCTCTTAGCTGGGAGAAAGGCTGGTTAAGTGATTTCAATCAGTACTGGGTATATATGGATACAACAGCAACGGTTGACAGTACCGATAAATGTGTTGATACGGTCAATGACGGTTTGAATACAGTGGTTGACGGTTTGCTGAGAAATAAAAAATACTGGTTCAGAGTATATCTCAATAAAAACAACGTCGCAAAGCATGGCAGCAATATTGATAGTGTTACAACTCTAAGCGGCCTGCCGGCTGCCTGTACTCTTTCTGTATTAAATCAGAGTATCACTGATACATCGGTGACACTGTTATGGAGTAAAAACAATGATACGGATTTCAGGTGTTATATTGTGTGTTGGGATACCATCCCGAAAATTGACACCTTTACCGTTATTGATACGACGGATTCAAATGTTATTCTTGTTCCTTCGGTAAACGATACGATTTTGACACTGACATCCTTGAACCGTGATGAAAAGTACTGGTTTGCCGTATATGTACAGGATACCAGCAATTATATAACCACAAGTAATATTGCCAGTGCAACTACCGATGATGGCCTTCCTGAACCTGTTAACGTAAGTGTTGATACAAGCACGAGCACTGCGGTATCGCTTCGATGGAATAAAAATACCGATTATGATTTTAAAAATTATGAAGTGTATTACAATACGGATTCAATTATTACTACTGCGGATACTCTCGACACTACTATTACCGGTAAAGACGATACAACGCTGGTGGTCTCCGGCCTTATCCCGGATATGATTTACTGGTTCAGGGTATACGTCACCAGTAATTCCGGACAGAAATCCGGCAGCAATACGGTATTTAATTTTCCGGTTATTTTATCGTTTGATAGTACTGCTACTACTGATTCGCTTGTGGCACTTTACTGGACACCCACATTTTACCTGGATTCTTTATTCAGATCATATCAGTTGTACAGCTCAACTGTGCCCAATGTAAAAAATAAAGGTGTGCCGATTAATAAAGATGATTGCACTGATATCGGTATAGATTTTTTTGAACATATAACAACTGTTGATACCCTGTATTACAAATTGTTCCATTATGCAGTTGGAGAAAACGGGAAACCCGAAATACGTGGCTCAAATGAAATAAGGGTCGTTCATTAGAAAAACAGATCGATCTTTAATAAATGAACCATTAATTCAATATTATGCATTACAATTCCCCTTTTGGAGGATTCAGCAGGAAAAGCTCAGCACCCATAAAAAGAAAAACAAAATCAAACAATATGTAGTTTTAACTCTATAGTAATACATGGAAGTGCAGAGTGCAGTAAACGGTGAAAACATGCAATCTATTGTAAATAAATTAAAAACATACCTCAACCCGGAAATAAAACTCAGAATCGGCGCTATACCGGTTCAAAACCGTTACCGTTATGTTGTTACGGCCATTGACAATAAAGAAAACATACATATTGTGTCCTATGGGGATGATATAACGAAATTATGGTACCTGCCGCCTGTAGCGGTTCATACGGCCTTAACCGATATAAAAGTATCTTTTGTAAAAGATGAACTCAGGAAAGAAGAAGTTGGCACCTGGCTCGACAGGAATGAAGAGCGTATCATTCCTCCGGGTTTTACCTCGGATCAGATTATTAATGAGTGGGATGTGCAGGAGAATACGATATACTCTGCTACAGTTACAAAAGATTCGTTTGAGGGATTTAAGAAGAATATACCTGTCGGGAAACTATTGTTTAGCTCGATAAGTGTACCGTTATGGGATTTTGCATTATTATATTCTCGTTATATTTCAGGACCGTTTGTTATCTGGAAAATTACTGATAACGGTTCTGTACTGGGGTATGTAAAAGAGGGAGCATTACATAGTTTATGCAATATCTGGCCCGATTATGATGATATACACAATGATGCTGCCCGAATCGGTACTGAGATTTCGGCGTTAATAAAAACATTGACAAAAGGTGATTCTGTGACCACGGTCGTACCCTGTTCCGACCGGAAGGGTGGAGCACTGCCTTCCGAGGTGCTCATTCCCGGATATACCCTGGCAAGTCCTCCTGAAATTGGCGGTCTGCCCGCGCATTTCCATGAAACTTATGCTTGCTCGCTACATAAAGAAACAAACCTCGATTTTGCCCGGTTTGCTGATAAACAAAAGATGTATGCCCTGGAAAAGAAACGGCATTATTTCCTTAAAGGCCTCAAATGCACAGCCGTTTCATTGGCGGGAGTGGCTCTGGTATTGCTCCTTGGTATGCTGTCCATAACCTGTTTGCAGAAATATACAGAAAGAAAAATAGAACCGTTACAGTTGTTTATCGCGCAGATTGAAAAGGGTGAGCACAGGCTGGATTCTCTTAAATCAGTCTATTTACAGAAAGCAAGTTTTCTCGGACGGGAAAGTATTGTTACTTTTTTAATGAATGAGCTACAGCAGGTCTTCCCCGACGGTACCTGGGCGCAGCATATTGAAATTACCGAGGCGGAAACAAATATGTGGCATATCAATACCATAGCACTGGCCTATTCAACGGCGCTGATTCCCAGGTTGCTCAGCAACATGGAAGCGGTAATGGGAATAAGCAATGTCCGAATGATTTACAGTGAGCAGACCAGTTTCGGTGGGAAACGGGCGATTAAATTGAAGATCGAGTGTAACTGGGATGTTAAAAAATAGATTTGTTTAAAAATTTAAGGTTTTCGGTGTAAAATAAACAAAAGAAACAGAACCTTGGACTCTGAACAATGAAGCAGTATATGTAATATCTGTAAATGGAATAGAAATTGAAATGATTATTTCAAGACACAAGATAGCTTACAAAACAGGTCTCCTTCGCTGGGAAATAGTGACGGGTCTCTGCATTCTGGCAATTGTTGCTCTTACCTGGTATGCAATCATACCAGCTTTTTCGTATCAGGCAAGTCGTTTTAGTAGTGTTGCTAAAAAACTGCAATTTTTAAAAACATCGGATCAGCTTCCTGCAAAAAGCGCGGAAATTACCAGAAAAGCAGATATGCTTGACAGCCTGTTACAGGCCTCTGAACAGAGAGAACGTTTCAGTGAACCTGCTGTCCTGGAAAAACTGTATGAATTGTCGGATTCCACCGGGTGTACAGTGGAAAAGGTTCAAATCAGTGAGCCAATTACTATCGGAACAGGACTGGAAATACCGGTATTATTGAATGGTTTCGGCAATTATGAAGCTGTTGGCAGATTTATTGACGGTATAGAAAACAGTAAATATGCTTCACGTGTGCGACAATTAACAATGGAAAGTATCGGTGTTAATAATGTAAGTATTTTCCTGGATTTTGTTATCTTGGAAAGTCGTAATTGATGGCGGATAGCAGATATTGACTAAATGTGAATTGGCTATAATGGATATTGGGTGATAGCCAGTGGATAAAAATAAAGGCGATGTTGGATTGTTGGTCTTAAATAAAGAAAAGTGATTAAAGCTGATATTCACCATCCAACATTCACCGTCTGGCATACACTATCCGCCACTCAACATCGAACCTGGTGCTATATTTACCTTGAGGAGTTACCGTTGAAAAAACTATTGACTATCATACTTGTCTGTATCGCGGTTCCGGTTTATATCTGGGATGTCTGGCTTCTTGCGGGCAGTATGTACGGCAATCCGCTGAAAAGAAAACCCGCCGATATACGGAGCGAATCCGTTGCCGCGGAAATAACCTTTGCCAATCTCAGAATTGTTCATTTTGAAAAGAAGGGTAAAAGTCCCTTTATTGCCTATAAGGTCAAGCCGAAACCGGTGAGAAAAATAATGCCGGTTAAAATGAAAAAAGTAGTAAGAAAAACGAAAAAGGAGGCAAAACCGCCACGAATCACGATCACCGGTATCATGTGGAATCCTGCCAATCCAATTGCCATGATAAAATTACCCAACGGCACAAGCACCGTTGCAAAAGCAGGCCAGACTATCGCAGGGAGTATCGAAGTTAAAAAGATTGAGAAGAACAGGATGCAGATTGTGTATAAGGGGAACAGTTTCTGGATACGGAAATAGTATTTATAACGGTTAGTGGATATTGGGTTTCAGTAAAAGAAGAATAATGGATATTGGATTAAATAAAGCGATGTCGGTAAAAAAGAAAAAGAGATAAAAGACGGGTGGATATTCTCAGGGAAAAATCGAATACTTCTTGAGATTCTTTGAAAAACAACATCATGCAACTATTTAAATTTTATGGTAGTAAAAGTGAAACCTCCTTCCATATCACATATTAAACATCAAACATTCAATATCACCCAATATCTGACATACAACAGCGGCTACACCCTCTACCTTGTCATGGTAATACTATTCATAGCAGGTATTCTTTTTACAGTATCACTCAGAGCAAGCAGCGTTGCTCATATCCAGAGTGTCCGTCATATACATTCGCTTCAGGCAAAGTTTCTGGCACAATCGGGTATTGCACGTGCCGAATATTTCCTCAATGGCGGTGACGGGCACGATCTGAACTGGGAGACGGATAGGCTCGAGGAAACTATCGATAATTTCGGCACTATAGTCATATCCTGTGTACCCTTTGGCCTGTTGTCAAAAATCAACAGTACCGGAAACCGATTGAATGAGTCGTATACCCTCGAGGAAATCATGGGAAGGGACATTCCGCGTACTATCGAATCGGCTATTACATTAACCGGTCATGTCGGCGGACTGGTTCTTGCAAAGGGTACAACTATACAAGGTACGGTAGTCCTCCATCACGGTACCGTTAAAAGAGGAAATAACAAGAGCCCGATTCCCGGCTCGGAAAAATGGGTGAAACAGATGGAATCACCTCCTTTGCCGTTTGATATACGGAAAATTACTGATTTTATGAATGAATCGGCGAATACAATTGCATTATCGATATCCTCAAAAACTGCGTTGAATGGCCACTGTACTATTACCGGCTCGAATGATTCTTTACTAACAAGTAACCCTTTGATAATCAACGGTGATTGTTCGATAGGAGCGGTTGAACTCGATAATGTATCGGTTATCGTCACCGGTGAGCTAAAAATTAACAAAGGGGCATTATGCAGGAAAAGCTCTTTCCTGGCGGGAAAAATAACTATTGTTAACGGTATCAGTAAAAAATCGCTTTTTTTCTCAAATGATGTACTCACCATTAAAGGTGGGGTTCACAAAGCTCAGTTTTTTTCAAATGATTCTATTGTGATTGAAAAGGAGGCGCAGTTTCCTGGAAGTTCTTTATGGATTTCACATCGGATACAGGACAATGATACTACTATTACCGGCGGTATTGTCTTCTCGGAGAAGGGTAACTATAGTGGCCATGCTGTCTGTTTTACTGATTCCATAGAAGGTAAATCAGAAATTCTCGTCGGACCGTCCGTTGCTTTAGGTGAGGGAAGCGTTTTTAACGGTACAATAATTACTGACGGTGATATTAACCTCAAAAGGGTAACCGTTAACGGGCATATATACTGCCGTTCTGTTGTCGCCGTAGATAATAAAATGTCGTACAAAAACTGGTTGCTGGGGTGTTCGCATGCCGAACTTGAAAAGGAGATTCCCTTTCCCCTAATAGGCGATTTACCTGCAAAGGTAAGTCTTATAGAGTAATTGTATCGGGGTTAACGTATGATGCATAACAGAGGATACAGCCTGTTGGAAGTACTTGTGGCAATGATCATCTTTCTTGCCTTCATTCTGCCGTTGATAGTGCAGATGAGCGCTTCAGTAAAGATAAACCGAGGAAAGGATAAAATGGTCGCTGCCTGTATACTCGAACAGGAAGCAGCCCGGTTAAAAATGTTTCCCGACGATGTTTTCTATACAAAACGAAGAACAATAAACGGTATCGAGTGGATAATAAAAGCTGCTTTTCAGGGTAATGAACTGAAGAAATGCACTCTAAGCGCCTCTGCAAAGGGGAAAAAAGTCGACCAGGTAATTTTTTATCTGTATGAGAAAAAAAACTAAAGGTATATTCTCACATGTCACACAATAAACATAGTTTATGTACTCAGCACCACAAACCACTATCCACCAACAACTATCCATTATCCGCAATCAACCATACACTACCCACCAAGCACCATCCGATAACCATCATCCACAATCCACCATCCACTATCGATAATCCAACCGGTACCACCGTAATAGAGCTTATTATTGCAGTAAGTGTCGCTCTGATAATATCGACGATGGTATTGGCGGCATACCTGATAATCTTCAAGGAATTCAACCTGTTTACCCGTAAAGCCGACGCGGTTATGGAGACGATTGTTTTAAAAAAGAAAATTGATGCGCTTTTTACAGATGTTATGACAGTTACTGAAAAATATAAAACAACAATGGAATATACCGATAGTGAAAATAATGATCATGTTCTTACTTTTCGAAACGGCTCTATTTATCTGGGTAACACTGTAAAAACAAGCGGTCTCAAAAGCTTTAATTATTCCATATCCGAGAAACGAGGGGCCGGCGGCAGATATCTTCTGCTCTGGGATGCTGTTTTAGTCAATAAACACTGGATTGGAGGAGCAAAAGAGGTGAATGTTAAATAAACATAAAAATAATTGTATCCATTCCGAACCAATCTTTCTTCTTCTTTTAACCTGAATGATATTTTATCCACAGGTTATTTAGTCCCGGATTATTAAGGAGGTAGTAAATAAGCGTCCGGTAAAAAAGTTTTTCTATCGTTTTCCGTTTGAAGTATCTTCAGCAACAGTTTAACAACGAGGAATAATTGACACGTCAGTCACAATACCAGTTAATCCCATCGAAGCTTTTACGCATATCAACAGGACACATATAAAGTTATATTCCGGAAACAAGATGAAAACCAACCATCAGGAAATAATAGCTTTGCCAACTCAAATATATCAGCAGGTTCAATATCTCCCTGTAAAAGCACAACCGAGATATCACGGCTATTTCCTTTTATGCCTCCTTGCAATGATATATGAACAAAGCTACATGGTTTATCATATTAATCATTCGTTTTACGATATTTTCCTGATGTGATACTGCAAATTGGAAGGCGCAATGCCATTTTTCCGGCAGAAGGCTTTCCGCGTTAAACCGCCGGACTTATAAGATAAAACAAGGTCTTTTGTGTTATGAGGCGTCAAACTCTCCCTGATAAACGTTCCGGAATAAATATGATGTCGGCGGGCACCTCAAAGTGTACCACTGATGGGCACTTAATCTGATTCAAAAT
>CAZIYW010000132.1:0-13844 GCA_964543525.1 uncultured Fibrobacterota bacterium
TGCAGTATCTTTCCGCTTCCGGTGCGCGGCATCTCCTCCGGCTTAATAAATATAATTTGTTTTGGCCGTTTGTAACCCGCCATCTTGCCGCGGCAAAATTCCATAAGTTCCTCCCCGGTGATTTCAGATTTCGGTATTACCACTGCTGCGACACGCTCGCCCCACTTTTTATCAGGCAGACCGATTACCGCCACATCAAAGACTGCTGGGTGATTGCCGATGACCTCCTCAACTTCACTTGGATAGACATGTTCTCCGCCGGTGATAATCATGTTGTCCTTGCGATCGACTATATGGAAATAGCCGTCTTCATCGCGTCGTGCCATGTCACCGGCGCTGAACCAGCCGTTACGGAACGCACTGGCTGTCTTTTCCGGCAGCTTGTAGTACTCATCAAACAGCATGGGACCGCGGGAATACAGTTCCCCAACCCGGCCGTCAGGCACTTCATTGCCCTCCGCGTCAAGAATCTTGACAAAATCGGTGCCCAGAGACTCATAACCGATGGAGCCCAGTTTCCTGATCTGATCCTCGGGCTTAAGAATGGTGACAATACCCGCTTCGGTGGAACCATACCCTTCATACAGCTGAACACCCGGGAAAAAGTCCATAATTGCTTTTTTCATACTCATGCGTACCGGTGCGGATGAACACAGCAGTTTTTTAATAGAGCTGCGGTCGAATTTCTTCGCCTCCTCCGAAACATTCAATATGAGATTGTAATGAGTGGGAATAAGTGATATGAAGGTGATCTTTTCCCGCTCGACAATCTCAAGTATCTCCTCCGGTCGGAAATTACGCTCCGGGTGTACATATATGCTGCCGCCAAGATAGGTGAAGGTGAAAGTAAAGAAGGTCGAGTTGACATGGCTCAACGGCATCACATTCAAACAGCGGTCATGTTCATTGAATCCGAAATCTGCTGCATTGATAAGATAGAAAGCTATATACGATTCATGTGAGCGAACCACCCCTTTCGGTTTTCCCGTGGTTCCGGAGGTGTAAAGCAGTACCCAGGTGTCCGCCGGGTCGACAGAAGCCTCAGGTTCATCTCCCGATGCATCCCGGATAAACGACTCATAATCTGTATACCCCCTGGTCTTCTTACCCACAACAATGTACCGGTCGGCAGCGATATTCCTGAGTTGCGGCTTTATCCCGTCAATCAGCGCCGTGAATTCATCCTGCACTATAAATGCCTTCGTATCGGAGTTGTTGACGATAAACTCAATGTCTTTATCGATAAGGCGGATGTTGACCGGGACAATAACGAGGCCGGTTTTTGCCGTGGCAAGGTACACTTCGACAATCTCGATACTGTTCGGCAGGAATACCGCCACCTTGTCTCCTTTTGTTAACCCGAGAGAAAGAAGGCTGTGGGAGAGTTTGTTAACCCGGGTGTTTAATTCGGGATAGGTATACTTTCTGCAACTGTCCTTCAGTGCAATGGTGGCAGGGAATTTCTTTGCATTCACCTTCAGTATCTGTCCGAGATTTAGCCAGGATGCCATGGGGTACACTCCTCCAGGTAAATGTGGTGCTGAGAGAAAATTGCAGCAACGGGGCGGTACGGGTTGTCATCTTTTTTGTCCTGTGCGACCGTGATGATTGCATAGTATCGTGGAATAATAAAATAATACCTGTTAATAAAAAAAATGCCACAGAGTACTCCTCCGTGACATTTTTATTGTCGCTTTACCGCTTTAAACAGCAATCCGCGCATCTACAACAGAGACACTATCCTCAAATGCCATGACAGGATTCAGATCCATCTCCCGAATCATCGGCAGGTCAGTTACCATTTGTGAAACCCGCTGTATCATTTCAACAAGCCTATCCTGATTAACTCCCGGTTCACCACGGAAACCCCGCAGAAGCGGATAGGATTTAATAGATGCAATCATCTCCCTTGCTTCGCAATTTGTTACCGGTGTCAGTTCAAAGGAGACATCCTTTAAGACTTCAACATAGACCCCGCCAATGCCGAATAAAACTAGGTGGCCAAGATCGTTCTCCGCCTTGGCGCCAATTATGATTTCCCTGCCGCCCGGGAGGTATTTTTGCACAAGGAATCTCAGGTCCGCGTGGCCGCCCAGAGAATCCAGCATGCCTTTTACCGCAGCCAGCAGCTCCCCGGCGTTCTCAATGTTTACGGCAACGCCGCCCATGTCGCTTTTATGAATTATGGACTCCGCATCGGCCTTGACAACTACGGGATAGCCGATTTCAGAGGCTGCTGATTCAGCTTCTTCGGCGCTTTTCGCAATCTTCCAGGCTGCAACCGGTATGCCATAAGTTGACAACAGAGAATAGACGTCAGAAGCGCCGAGCATTGTTCTGCCCTCTTCCTGTGCCGCCGCGATAATTTTTTCGGCCTTATCTTTGTCAACATCATCAAACAGGTCAACCTTGCCCGGATCCCGTGATGACAGCTGAGAGTAACGTGTTAACGCAACGAGTGCCCGCGCTGCTGTTTCAGGGAAACTGTAGCAGGGTACGCCGCCTTCTCTTAATATCTCCAGGGTCTCTGCCCATTGTCGTTTATCTGTCATAAGGTTACAGATAACCGGTTTCCTTTTTTCCCGGCTTACCGTGGCAATTTGCGTGGCGATACTCTCGTTATCGACAAAAAAAGGTGTGACAAAATTTATGTAGAGACTGTCAATTGTCTCTTCATCGAGCATTACATCCATTGCTGCACGAAAATGCTCTGCGCCGGCTGTGGCAAGAACATCTATGGGATTATTTATTGACGCTGCGGAATAAAGCTTCTCTTTCAACACCTCCTTTGCCTTTTCGGAAAGGGGCGGTATTTGCAGTCCGGCGTCGACCAGTTCATCCGTGGCAATAATGGCCGGGCCACCCGTATTGGTTATCATACCCACGCGGTTACCGCGGGGGATTGGCTGTGACGCAAATGCCACGGCCGCCTGGCATAATTCCTCTTCATCCCTGAATGCCAGGGCGCCAGCTTTCTTAAAGATAAGCTCTGTGGTGATTTCCTTTTTGGCAAGCCCACCTGTATGGGATGACGCCGCTTTCGCGCCTTCTTCGGTGCGGCCAGCTTTCATCGCCAGAACGGGTTTTTTCGCCGCAACTTCTTTAAGAACCTCGAGAAAAATCTTTGGTTCGGAGAGACCTTCCACGTACAGCACAATTACCCGTGTCTTCTCGTCATCGGCCCAGTATTTAAGGACTTCGGTAATTGAAATGTCGCAGGCATTACCGTTGGAGGCATACATGCGCACACCGACACCGAGTTCCGAGAACCGCTGGTTTATAACCTCCCCCACTCCTCCGCTCTGGGCAGCGATAGAGATGAAACCCTCCTCCGGTTGTGTAAAAGTAAAGTTGCAGTAGGCGCGAACATCGGGATCGGTATTGATAATTCCCTGACAGTTCGGCCCGAATACACGTATGCCGTATTCCTTTGCCTTTGCTACGACAGCCTCTTCCAGGGCCTCACCCTCAGCGCCGATTTCCTTAAATCCGGCACTATTGACTATGACCACCTTGACACCTTTTTTGCCGCAGTCTTCAATGGCCTGCGGGACAAATTTGTTGGGAATGACAATGTGCGCAAGGTCAACATCACCCGGAACATCAGCGAGTGCAGGATAGGCTTTTATATCCCGGACAACATCCGCTTTCGGATTTATCGGGTAGATCGATCCTTTAAACCCGAAATCCACGAGATTCCTGATTATACGGTTGCCAATGGAAAGCTCCTTGGTTGAAGCGCCGATAACTGCCACTGACTTTGGATTGAATAGGGTATGTAACATACTATTTCCTCTCCTCAAGCTGTTCGATAAACGCTTCAATGTTTGTCCTGGTCTGCTCATCGGAAACCAACCTCAGATCATTCAGATCGCCGTTAATAACCAGACTGGGAATACCGGTTTCCTTCTCAAGCCGCTGCGGCATACCATACCTGCTGTTGGAGTTATTCGGACAGGTCTTTGCATCGTGATAGATGATACCGTCCACTTTAAAAAGATTCATCATTCGTTTAATGTAGTCCTCTTTGAATTCATCGGAGCGCACAATGAACAGCTCAGTATATGCTTTGGCCATACTGGTAAAGGGATCCGAGGGATCAAAGGCAGAAAATATCCAGCTGTTGCAATAGGTTGATGCTACCACACAAGCCTGGTTTTCAGCGAATGTTTCCGAAAGCATACGCAGTCTACCCCAGATAGGCATCCCTTCCCAGTATATCCTGAACCGCTCTCCTTCAACAGCACCTTCATGGTTTTCAACCCGCTCTTTCAGTTCAGCAAGGAGAATTTTATAGAAATCCACAGCTCCCTGGGTACCTCTGCCGACAACCGCGGGCCCCATAAGCGTCGTCCCGTCAAAAAAGGTCAATGGAGAAGGAACTGCCGAAGCGGTTTCCAGTACCTCTTTCCAGAGCTCGGAGCACTCGCGGGAAAGCGTTAGCACTCTTTTGAGTTCGTCAAGGTCAAATTTTTTACCGGCAACCCCCTCCAGCGGCTCAATCATATCCTCCATCTGTTTTGCGATGGACAGAATGCGGCTGTCAGTCACTTCCCCCGCACCACGGTAAGAGTTGACACCCACCAGCGGCACGTTAAATTCCTTGGCATAATAGGCGAACCAGTCCTGTACATCACGGCATTGATTGGTACTGTAAGCCAGCACGTCTGGCTTTGGAATGCTCTCTATTCCTTCATAAGCTTTCGAAAGAGGGGTGAATTGTTGCAGATAGGCCCCAACATCGGCAGTCAGGTATGAGCATATCTCCGGTGAATAGCCGAGTGCATTGGCGTGCGGGATATACTCTGCCGCAACCTTTGTTGAACCGATCATGGCCGAGTGGGTCTCAGGGAAATAGACCAGAAATCCCATGGCGCGCAGAATTTCGGCCGGTCCCACACTGGTACACCAGGCTATTTTTTTATCACCTGTTTTTGATGCGTTGTCAAGTTCATAGTAGTAATCAGCCATGTATCTCTTCATGTTTTCAGCGGCTTTGATTTTTTTCCGGACAACCTTTTTCTCTTCACCCATTGTGTTAATCCTTTGTCGAAATTTTATAGTACGAAAAAACGTTCATCGAGAGCTGTAATTGGAAACTGGAAATTGGCGATTTGGTGGTTATTTTTTATGGTTAGTCTATACTCATCCAATTTCCAATTACTAATTTCAATTCGTGAACTGCATATTGTTTTCTATTTCTCAGTATTATTATATTCCATCGCAAACAGCGCCGCACCCACGGCACCGGCAAATTGCGGGAATTCAGGAATCAGGATCTCCCTGCCAATCCTCTCTCCCATCATGGTTACCAGATAGGGATTGTGTGCCACCACCCCGCCTGTCATAGCCACCTGTTCGGTGAAGGAATCCATCTCAATTATCCGTTTGATAACTGATAAGAAGAGTCCCTTTACAATATCCGGCACCTTTTTACCCTGGCTGATCTTTTCAAGAACCTCCGTCGCCGAGAAAACCGTACAGAAACTTCCCAGCTCCACAACCTCTTCCGACTGTGATGCAAGGTTATTCATCCGCTCGATCGGGATGTCGAGGCGAAGGGACATCTCTTCAAGAAAAGCACCGGTCCCTGCAGCGCATTTACGGTTCATTTTGAAACCAGTTCGCATGCCTTTGCTGTCAATTTTAATAATCTTGTTGTCCTGCCCGCCGATATCGATAATGGTTAAAGCCCGTGGAAAATAGTGGTAACAGCCTCTGGCATGGCAGCCGATTTCGGTTTTAATGTCATTGGCAAAAGAGACGCTTTTCCTGCCGTAGCCGGATGCAACAGCAGCGGCAACCGCATCCGGTGAAACGCCGGCCATGGCCAGGGCTTCCGTAAGGCATTTTTCCGCGGCTGCGGAAAAATCAGTACCCGATTTGGTTATTGCACGGCCAATAAGCCTTTTTTCGTTGTCTAGAACAGCAACCTTTGTTCTTGAGGCTCCCACATCGACGCCGACAAATACGGGTTGTGATTTTTTCATATGTTGAGCGAATTGGCTATATACAATAAAATCGTTTGATTCCTATCAGAACCGGAATAATGAAATATATATAATTTCACGAATAAAATACGAGTGAATTGGCAACAACTCAAAGAATAATTGGATTTTATTTAATTTTAACGCATTAATCTTCGAAAATGTTAAAATATTGCCAAGATTTTGCGCTTTACAAAATTAATTAAACTATCCCTTGATAATTCTCGGCAGCATCATCTGATGATGAGGGCAGATCGATTTCGGGTTCTGATACACGCTGCCTGCAAAAGCGACCAGATACTTTCGCATCATGTCCATGGGAATAACCTCATCAACCAGGCCAGCCTTTGCGCAATATAACGGTCGAGAAAAGAAGTGATAGTCATCGACAATTTTATTCATTTTTTCAATAATCGGCTCAATGGGACGTCCGGCATCTTTTTCTTTCACCAGCCTGCGCGAGTACATGGCCACGGCTGCGGTTTCGCCGTGCATAACATAGATTTCACTGGCTGCGGTACCCAGGGTAAAGGCGTTGTGGTCATTCGCGGTGGGGCCGCCCATAATATAATGTGCTGCAGCGGATCCCTTTCGCAGCAATACAAGCATCATGGGAATATCGGTCTGCTGTATCGAGTAGATAAGGCTCTGCCCGAGTCCCAGAAGCTCCGCTTTTTCAGCCAGGTCACCGACATCGATACCGCTGGTATCCTGAAACCAGATGATGGGAATCCTGTCTCTGCCGCAGTGGGTAACAAATTCATTCATTTTAATCAGTCCCTGGCGGTAAAGCTTGGAACCCATTGCCGGGTAGTCTGCATACTCTGGGTACCCCTTACCAAGATAACCCTGACGGTTCCCGATACAGCCGACCGGAAAGCCGTTTATTTTAACCAGACCGGTGTATACCTCAGGCCCGTATCCGGGACGGAATTCCATATGCTCACTGTTGTCAACGAGCCGGGCAAGCACCTCATCAAAATCATATACCGCTTTCGGGTTTGCCGGCACCAGGCGATAGAGATCCTCAATGGGAAACTTCGGCTCTTTCGGCTGAGCCACGCGGTAAAAATCAGGATTGTAGGATGGCATTTCTTTCATATACGCTTTCAAGCCGTCCAGCACGCCAGTCTCCTCTTCATAGACATAGCGGAAAAAGCCTGTTTCATCATAATGAATTTTTACCGTACCCGGCGGGTGGGCTTTAAAATGCCTGGTAAGATTAATAAGCTCCTCTGCAGTTTCATGATCGAAATGTCCCTTGGGCGACATACCGCTGACGATTCCAGCACCTCCGACCGCAATATTACAATCTTTATGGGCAAAAAGAACCGTGGGACTGATGCCCTGATAGCCTCCGCCCGCGGGATTCGTGCCGTAAATGCCGGCCAGTACCGGAATACCGAGCTGATTCAGCTCGGCGTGCCTGAAAAAAGTGGCGCCTGAACCGCGGCGGTTGGCATAAAACTTCTCCTGTTCGTCAAGCTTTACCCCGCTGCAGTTTACCAGCCATACCAGCGGTATATGCAGCCGTTTCGCCAGATCGGTTACCCGCAGAATGTTTTCAGACTGCCCCGGAATCCAGGCGCCTGCAAGGTACTTATTGTCAAATCCGATAACAACAGCCCATTTACCCGAAATTTTTCCAATGCCGTCAATAACGTTGGTCGTACCCGCATCATTATCCATTGGATTGTAGAGGGTGTGCAATGGACACCAGGTACCAGGATCGAGCAGATAATCAAGACGCTGCCAGACCGTCATCTGGCCGCGGGAGTTTATTTTTTCCTCGGGAAGACCTGCGTTTTTTACCTTCTCAACGGCCTCCTGTATGCCGGCTTCAACTTCCTTGAGCTGAGTAATGTTTTCTTCGGTTCGTTTTATCTGTCCTTTTCGCAAGGCATTACCAAAATCGGTCATTTTCTCAAAATAGGGCTTCATGGTTATACTCCAGGTTTATATTCTTATATATGGCAGATTGCTTTAGTATTCAACAATGATGCGACCAATTGTAATCGCCCTTCCCGTCCTCGATTTCCATTGTAAACATTCTTTTCGAGAAGGCGGGGAGGAAAAGTATGCCGCTTCTTCCCGGAACAGGCAGAAACCGGGTGACGACATCAATAACTGCCTGCCGGCGCTGTTTACGGAGTCATTATCCCAGAAAACGCCGGAGCAGCCTTTGCTCTGTTTTTCTTTTGTTATACTGCGTAATTATTCTTCCTCAATCACCGCAAGAACATCATCCTCTTCGACCATATCCCCCGGCTTTACCCTGACTTCAGTTACCGTTCCGTTGCAGGGAACATAAATCGAATTTTCCATCTTCATGGCTTCGATGATGAATCCATCATCATCTTCTTCGACCTTCGCGCCTGCTTCAAGAGCGACCTGTAATATTTTACCTGCCAGTGGTGCGGTTATTTCATGTGCCATAGAAACATTCCTCCTGTTGATTAATATGTATATATAGACATCAATTCACTTTCTTCGCTTGTGTCAATAATAACAACGGGATTGAGGAAACAGAGACCGCATGGAAAAAACCTCTACTTTGCTACAACAGGTTGTGGTTTCTCTTTTCCCTTTTTTGTGTCGGCCGAGGAAAAGATACGTCCCGACACAATCAGCATAATCATGATTACGACAAGTACGACAAATACGCCGACAAACCGTATAATAAGGGTTCCGATAATCCATGTCCAGCTATCTTTCCTGATTGTAACCAGCGTGCAGGGACCGGAATCGCAGCGCCTTATGGCAATCTTGTGCCACTCTCTGCTTCCCCAGTCATACAGTATCACGGTACCGGATTGATCGGTATCCCGCCACTTTATATCGCCTTCATTCTGTAATCTTTTTTTATAGAACCGGATCACTTCCTGCAGGGTAAGATTGTCATAGCTGATTGTAACGGTGGCGGTCCTGTCGGGTGAGATGACATTGCCGCCGTCGGGAACCGGTACAGCAAAGTACTCAACGGCGCATACTGCCGTGCCTATCAGGATAATCAGTAAGTTGATTGATGATATTTTCTGGTTCATGGGATCAACTGTTATTTAAACATGGCAATAAACATCCCTGCTGCGGCTGCGGAGCCTATAATCCCCGCCAGATTTGGCCCCATGGCATGCATCAGCAGATAGTTCTTCTTGTCAAATTCCTGTCCGATTACCTGTGATACCCGCGCGGCCATGGGAACGGCGGAAACCCCGGCAGAGCCGATGAGGGGATTTATTTTATTTTTTGTAAATTTATTCATAATTTTTACCGTAAGGATGCCGCCGATAGTGCAGACGCCGAAATCAATGAGCCCGATACCGAAAATAAAGAGCGGTTTCCAGTTCAGGAATTTGTCCGCCTGCATGGTGGCTCCCACCGAGATGCCGAGAAATATGGTTACCGTATTCATAAGAGAACCCTGGGCCGTATCGGAAAGGCGGTCAACGACACCGCTCTCACGCATCAGATTGCCGAGCATGAACATTCCCATGAGCGGTATGACCGACGGAACCAGCAGAGCGATAATCGCGGTTGCAATAATCGGAAAGAGTATTTTTTCCCTTTTGGTAACCTTCCGTAATTTTTTCATTCTTATGGTCCGTTCTTCCGGTGAGGTCATGAGCCGCATGATAAACGGCTGGATAATCGGCACCATTGCCATGTAGGAATAAGCGGCCAGAGCGTTTGCCCCCAGCAACTGGGGAGCAAGGTGCTGGGTTAAATAGATTGTTGTAGGGCCGTCAGCACCGCCGATTATTCCCACCGATGCGGCTTCCTTCAATGAAAATCCCGCGAGTATCGCACCGGTAAAGGTAACAAAAACACCCAGTTGGGCTCCGGCGCCGATAAGCAGTGATTTCGGGTTTGCAATGAGAGGCCCCAGATCGGTCATGGCGCCAAGACCCAGGAAAATGATGCAGGGAATCACCTCCCACTCAATACCGTAGTGGTAAATAATGTTGAGCAGCTCGCGGTGACCGTTTTCGGTAAATCCCATCAGAGGGGTAAGTGGAAAATTGACCAGAAAAATGCCGAATCCGATGGGAAGCAGCAGCAGCGGCTCATATTTCTTCCCGATCGCAAGATAGATAAACAGACACCCGATAGCCCACATGACAGGCATTTTCCAGGTCAGATTCATAAACCCGGTTGTATGGAATATGCTGGAAAGCATCTCAAAAATTTCGAGAAAAGACATTTTTCTTTTTCTCCACCGGTAATAAAATACTATTTCTTTTTATTATTCACGCATGCATTACTTCATCCCTGTCTTCTGCACCACCGGGACAAAAACGTTCCGGTGAAAAACGGGAAGACTTCAGTTACCTGTTTGCTTTTCGTATACCCAGTCGGTCAAGGGCGGTAATCCATTTACAGATGTTTGAAGACCCTTCCACCAGTTGATAAGTCGGGGCATCACGATAATACCGGGCAACCGGATACTCTGTCGAGTAGCCGTAGGCGCCGAGGATTTTCATGGCGACATGTGACGCTTTCACTGCAATCTCGCCTGCCAGGTATTTAGCCTGGGCGACTTCAAGGGTATTCCCGAGTTGTCCCTGATCTTTCTGCCACGCCGCTTTGTACACCATCAACCGTGCCGCTTCGAGTTCACAGGTCACCTGGGCGACCATGTCCTGGTTCATCTGGAATTCCCGGATCAGTTTGCCGAACTGTTCCCGCTCATTGCAGTAAGCGGTGACGGCGTCGAGGCATGCCTGAGCAACTCCTATAGCTCCGGCTGCTGCTGAAAGTCGGGTCTGATTGAGTGAACCGAACAGGATCCGGGTGCCGTTTCCGGGAGCGCCGAGAATATTCTCCTTCGGAACTTTAGTATCTTCCAGGACAATTTCCCCGGTCGGCGAGGAGCGTGAGCCCATTTTGTCAAGCTCTGTAGTAGTAACCCCGTTCAGGTTTTTCGGCTCGATAACAAAGGCTGAGAGTCCCTTCCCCCGGGCTTCACGGTCGGTATAAGCATAAAAAATAATGACATCGGCGACCGTTGAATTCGAGATCCAGGTCTTGGTGCCGTTTATCAGCCAATGGTCACCTTTGTCAACAGCCGTTGATTTCATGGCCATAACATCGGAGCCGGCATTCGGCTCTGTAATTGCAAAACAGCCTATACTTTCCGCGTCAACAAGCTTTTTAATATATTTTTGCTTAAGGGCATCACTGCCGTAGCGGAGTATTGTGTAGGCGCATCCGAGGCACTGCATGTTAATCTGCACCCGCAGAGAGCTTGACGCGCGGGCAATTTCTTCGGTACAGATCATGGCCGCCAGCCATCCCATGTTGCTGCCGCCGTATTCCTCGGGAATTACGGTACCGAAAAAGCCGAGTTCCGCCATTGGTTTTATCACTTCTTCATAGGGAAAATAGTGCTTTTCATCCCATTCGTCTGCAAAGGGCGCAATCTTTTCCGCGGCAAAATCGCGGACCATTTCCCGCAGCATATTCAACTCTTCGCTAAACGTGAAATCCATATCATTACTCCTTATACATTCACAAAACCTGTTTAAACACCCCGCCAGGCATACCGTAAAAGTCCTCTGTGTCAAGAGCTTGAAGGTAGCATGAGGAAAGAGAAATATAGATGGGAAAGCGGGGGGAATGCAAGGTAAAGGATAACAGATTTTTCCGCCCTTATATTCAATATATATATCAAACCGGCAGCCTCGTTCGGCTCGAAAGAAGGCTATTTGTTTTTACGACCGATACTTTTTATTTTATATGTTACTGTATGCTTCACCATGGGGTCGTAAAATATATCGGCTAACAGAAAATCCAACTCACGAAACGCTTGATGCAGGCTCATGGAAACGATTAAAAGTGCCATCTGTCAAAATGCACCTACACTGAAAAAGAAAACGAATATCACCCATGCCGTTTCTTTGATTGCAGAGGCGGCCCGCAACGGAGCACAACTTGTATGCCTTCCGGAAATTTTTTACTACCACTATGATCTGCTCGCCCTGAGACAACAGGCAGATACGGATACTACTGTGCGTGAACAACTGCAGCAAATTGCCGCAACCTGCGGGATCTATCTATGCACCGGTTCCATGGCAGTAAAAGAGGGAACCACCATTCGCAACACATCTTATCTTATCGACCCTTCCGGAGAAATTCTGATTGTATACAGTAAAATCCACCCCTTTGACGTTACTTTCGGCGGATTGCGCGTGCGTGAATCGGCTGTTTTTACTCCCGGCAATAAAATAAAAGTCGTTGATACGCCGATCGGGAAACTGGGTATCATTATCTGTTATGACGTCCGGTTTCCGGAACTGGCCAGGGTCTGCGCCCTCAAAGGGGCGGAAATACTACTTGTTCCGGCCGCATTTAATACCATATCCGGTCCGGCGCACTGGCACGTACTCCTGCGGGCACGGGCTATTGAAAACCAGATGTTTATAATCGCCGCATCACAGGCGCGGGTTCAAAACGCCTCCTATATTGCCTATGGTCATTCCATGATGGTTGATCCCTGGGGAAGAATTCTTGCCGAAGCAGGAGAGAATGAAGAAATTATATATGCCGAACTGAAGCAGCACGTTTTGACCGATACGAGAAAGCAGATGCCTTTACTTGAACAGAGAAAACCGGAGCTCTACCAGATATAATTGAATGTGTGAGCCCTGTGAAATTGATGACAAACGGGTAAAATGTTGTTGTCTGAACGGTAATGTTCCCACAATACCATATCTATTTTGGTTTTTTTGAAATAAAACAGTTAATTATTTGGTTGGGAAAATATTTTTTCGTACGATATATGGATTAATATATTTTCAATATTCCGTTGCGAGAAACATGGAATGACAAAATAAGAGCGTATTTGTATTTACCATTTGGTATATCAACTGACAACCACGACCCCCGGATACATGAAAAGGGGAAAAAATGAGGTATGCAGAAACAGGAGTTAATTTAGAAATTGATCTGACCCGTGGAAATATTGAGCGGGTTGTGACAGACCCGGAAGACACGGAACTCTATCTGGGTGGGTTAGGTACGAACGCTAAGCTGTTATGGGACAGGGTTCCTCCTGAAATTGAGCCTTTTTCCCCGGACAATCTGTTGATATTTGCAGCCGGACTTTTATGCGGCACACCGGCAACCGGCTGTAATCGTACCATAGTTTCCGCCATTTCTCCTCAGACACAGTTAATGGCATTTTCGATGATGGGAGGGTTCTGGGCGCCTGAATTAAAATATGCCGGGTATGACAAAGTGATCTTTCGGGGTAAGTCTCCCAGGCTGGTCTATGTGTGGATACATAATGACAAAGTGGAAATTCGCGATGCCGCTCATCTGCACGGTAAAGGTGCAGTTGAGACGGCTGAGCTTATCCGTGAGGAATTAAAAGAGCCGAAAGCGCAGGTGGCGTCTATCGGTCTGGCCGGTGAGAACAGAGTCTATTTCGCTTCCATTGAGCAGGGGAGATCCAGTGCCAGCCGTGGTGGTATCGGTGCTGTCATGGGAGACAAGGGGTTGAAAGCTGTTGCGGTCCGGGGAACACAGGATGTCAATATTGCCAAACCGGAGGAATTCATAGAGTTGTGCAACGATGTGCTGGAGTATATAAAATACAGGGAGGAGCACCCGATTCCCGGGGTGATGCCGATTCTGGCCGGGCTCGGTTCGCCGCAGGAGATGAAAATCCATGATGAGAAGTGGCACACCGAGAGTTTCATGTGGGGAAATTCCCGTCACCGTCGGAAAGGATTCTGGACAGAAGAGATCGAAAAGGAGTGGACCGAAACACTGGAGAAGGCGCGCACCCGGCTTATCAGCTGTTATAACTGCCCGTTAAAATGCATTCATTGTAGCTCTGTCGGCATAGATCCACGT
>CAZIYW010000133.1:0-13701 GCA_964543525.1 uncultured Fibrobacterota bacterium
GCAGTTTCATGGGCAATAAATAAAGGTAAGGATATTGTGAGTAAGAAAGATATTGCGAAATTTAATAATTTACCTCCGGGGTAAAAATCGAGGTTATTTCCCTTAACAGCTGCAACAGTAGCATTTTTTTGATGGTCAGCACCCGGGACAGCGCCACTCAGCATCCTGCTGGTTCCGAGTGCCAATACAATACCGGCACCCTGCTTCATCGCATCTCTTCGCGTTATTTTACTAATTTTATTTTGCATGATTCGTCCCCCGCTTTACGATTAAATTTGCAGTGTCAGGCCCATACCTACAAATATACTAATAAAAATCGATCCTGTCTTTGTGTATTGCCTACCCTCTTTGTCTTTTAACAACACAGGAGGTTCGGACATCTCACGCAATTTTGGGGGAGAATGCAGAGCGCCAGCTCACGCTTGCATGAGATTGGGGGTGGAGGGTGTCGGTGTTTCACCCTTTCAGGCTTTCAGTAAAAAAGTCACTTATTAACCGATATCGCTTCTTTCGAGCAAAAGCGGGCGAAGAACCTCGGTCTTGCGTTTGCCTGACAGCTTGACAGAAGGTGGATTCGCGCTTTTGAAACCGGATTCTGTTTAGCTGTCATGTGAACACAGGGCCGATAGCTGAGCCGCGCCGAATCGCCCTATAATGATAATAATTTTCTTTACTACTGATCTTCACTTATCCACCCAACTGCTTGCATTGAAAAATGCTCCTCCATCCCAACTACCGCAGCCACACGGTAATATATAACCGCTCCCGGTTGAAGTCCGGCATGGATATATGGCGAAGACACACTGTCAACGCTGTTTGACCACTGGGTAACCCACGGATTCGTGTCCCAGTAAACGACATAGCCCGTAGCGCTGCCTACAGGGTTCCAGGTGAGTTTGATACTATTAGTGTCAACAGTATCAGCAACAGCAACAACATTTGTCGGTGACAGCGCAGTAACAGGAATGGTATCCGGTACAGCATAGACTTCTGTGGACAGGTACTCCGTTTGTCCAACCACTGCCGCTACCCGGTAATAATGTGCCGTTCCCGGTTTAAGCCCCACATGACTGTATGGAGACGTGACACTGTCAATCCGGTTGGACCAGTTGGAAACAAAAGGGATAGTATCCCAGTAAATAATATACCCCGAAGCGTTGGTAACCGAGTCCCAGGCGAGTGCGATTTGGTTAACACCTGCCGTGGTGGTTACATTCTGCGGCGACTGAATGGTTACCACAATTGAGTCCGGCACAGCTGTTATTTCCTCTGACAGATGCTCACTCTCTTCAAAGACAGCCGCGATACGGTAATAATAGATCTGACACGGTATAAGCCCGGTATGATAATAGGGTGTTGTCACATTACCGATTCTGGTTGATTGCCACTGATTAACCCACGGCAGTACGTCCCAATAAATGGCATAGCCTGCAGCGCCGCTTATTGTGTCCCAGACGAGCACGACGCCGTTTGAGCCGGCTGTGGCTATAACATTGGTCGGTACCGAATCGGTTATGCTGATTGAATCGGGCGATCCCCGGGCCGGAAGGGAAAGAACGGATCTGTTTCCCGCAGCGTCAATGGACAGCATCCGGTATTGATAGTACGCACCGTTTACCAGACTGTCGTGCGTATAGGTTGTTATATTAGTATCAATCAGAATAGAATCCGATCGTTCAGTCACATTTCCTGTTGTGTCCCAGTAAATCATATATTTCTCCGCCAGATACGCCTCGTTCCACATGAGTATTACTTCACCTTCACCGCTTCTGGTCGTGACAACCGGCGGGATAAGGAGTGCAGGTGTCGAAGTCACTTCGTCAGAGAGACCTGAAATGTTTCCCCAGGTGTCGGTCACCTTCACCCGGTAATAATAGGCAATATCGTTTGTCAGTCCGGTATGTACATATGAGCGAACAACGGAATCGATTTCAATAGCATTTGATTGTTCAGTTACTCCTGGAGTTGTTGACCAGTATATGGTGTAATTTGCCGCTGTCGGGCTATATCCCCAGTAAAGTGTATTCATACCGCTGTCCGGCATTGCCACTATATCGGTAACAGCAACTTGTGCTATGTTAATAACGGTAGATGATAGTGCTCTGAAATGTCCCATAGATCCATGTCCGAAATGCGAAGGTGGGTTATAGGGAGTAACATCACCGGTACTTGTTCCTTTTAATAACTTTTGCAGTTGAATAATGTAGTTATAGGTATGTTTATCGATTTTAGACGCATAAACGGTTAAGGCATTGTTTTCTTTCATCCATACATTTTGATTATAGATTTGCAAAGCACCGCCTGTGTTTACATATCTGTCATCATCAACAGCAAATACCTCTGATGAAGCTTTAGCCCCCTTTACATCAAACCTGAACAGGTAAAAGTCACGGGTACCGGGATTATCAACCACCATCCAGTTGGGTTGATAATAATAATGAGTTTGTCCACCATATTCCTTTGTCAGTGTTCTTATAAAGGCGGAATCAATTTCTACTTCCGGATAGATGGTAGATGTTGCGCTATAATCCAGATCGTCTTTCGTAAATGATATGGTGTAAGATGTATTAACCTCTCCAATAATGTTGCTCCCGACATACCACCCTGCGGTGGTATATGACATGGGTTCACTGACCACGCCCGCATCATTGCTTGCAGTCAAGTTAACGTCAACATCCTCGATATATGCATAAGGAATGCTGGTATCCACTGATATGCCTCTTGTGTATATTAAACGAATACTGGCTGTGCCCCCGACTTCTATCATACCGTCAGCCACCAGTACCGAGTCAGCGTCATTAACGTTCAAATCGAGGTTAGTAATTTCTTCCGGTTCAAATCCGGTGCATGAAAGAAGTATACAGGCGAGTGAAACGGTGAGTATGGTATTGACAAAGATGTTGTTTTTGAGTTTAAAGAATAACATTATTCTATGCTCCTATATATTTATAAACTGATTTTGATTTGAAATGAAGGCATAATACCGTACAGACTAATACCAAAAGGTATAAGTGTCGAACTTCCGCCGCCTTTTAAATCACGGTAATCTATGAAATTAACATTTCTACGATTATAGACATTGTACAGAGAAAATTCCATCAAGGTATGAAATTCTTTATTGAATCTAAGGAACGCCTTTTTAAACAGGCGGACATCAAGAATAAGCCCTAAATCGAGCCGGTGATAGTCAGGCATTCTATACTCATTTCGTCCAGAGTAATAAGGTATAACTGCTCCATCAATTTCGTATACCCCTTCCGGCAATGACACTGCGTTACCGGTATTATAGACCCAGGTACCTGAAATCGAAAGATTTTTAAAAATCTTAAAATTTGAAACCAGGGTAACATCGTGAGTCTTATCAAATTTGCTGTCATACCACCGGTTCTCATTGATACCATCGATTTTAATTTCGCTCTTGCCAAGGTTGTAGCTTGCCCAGCCGGTAAACCTCCCTGAAGGCTTTTTAAGCATTAATTCCAGACCATAACTGCGACCTCGGCCGGTGGCAACGTAAGCTTCCAGGTTAGACTGGAAATAATCTTTCAGACCGTTTTCAAAATCAAATTCACCTTTGCTGGTTTTATAAAAGGTTTCTACCGAAAAATTCACGGCATGGCTAAAAAAGTTGCGAAAATAACCCAGAGCAATCTGGTTACTGGCCAATGGCTTGATATTTTTTGTACAGGGCATCCAGATATCAAAATATTGCAGCTGCATACTGTTAGTCATCAGCCTTAAATACTGCGCGGTACGGTTATAGGAAAATTTGATAGAATTCTTTTCATTAATAAGAAAATTCAACGATAGGCGTGGTTCCAGATTATCATAAAACTGCATAATCTCACGTCTGTGAAAATAGACGCTGTCAGTGGGATCATTAAATTCATTATAGGTCACCTGGTATCCGGAACCGATTTGATGAAACATCGAATACCTGAGGCCGTAATAGGCTGACAGCCAGGAACTGATTTTCTGGTCATTGGAAACAAAAAGTGCGCTTTCAATACTCTTCATAGCGGGCATGAATTTACCGGGGCCACCCTTACCTCTCGTGATTTTACCAGATTCCTCGACGGTTGTTTTACGGCCATGATTAAAATCAAGATAGTCGGAACAGAGGCCAAACATCAGTGTGTTTTTGCTGTTTGGAAACCAGGAAAACTCCTGCCGCAGCCCGCCCGATTTCACACCAGACTCAATTATCTGACCGGGGGGTTCAGAGTGGGTCCAGTACTGGCTGTAAATCAAAGCGGTATTTGACAGCATTTTTGGGCCGAACCCATGGTTCCACCTCAATGTTACAGCCCGGTTACCCCACTCTTTGGGATAGTCATAAAAGTCGTAGACACCTTCACTTTCACCATCTTTACCCAGATATCCGGACAGGTACAGGCTGTTTTTATCGTTAATATGGCACACGATTTTTCCGTTAAGGTCACTGAAATAGGCACCGGATAATGTAAATATTCTTGGGTCTTCGACGCTTACCTGTTCCTGCTCTTTTATAGAAACAGTATCATTTGTTACAGCTGTATCAGCACGTCTAACCAGAATTGTATCTATCATTCTGCCAAGGCCGAGTCTCGTTGTCCTGCCCGCCACAAAAAATGACAGTTTATCCTCGATAATCGGACTCTCGATGAACATATTTGACGCAATAAGACCCACGCCTGCAGACATGTGAAATTCCTTATTGTTGGCTTCTTTCATGGTAAGGTCAAGAAAAGAGGCTGCCCGGCCACCGTATCGTGCGGGGATACCTCCCTTATATACAACCATGTCCTCCATGGCCTCGGAGTTAAAGATCGAATAGAGGCCGTTCATATGCGAGAAGTAATAAATCGGCATACCATCCATCATAATCTGGTTCTGGTCGATTGATCCGCCGCGAACAATAATAGCGGACCTCCCTTCTGTTACAGAGGTGATTCCCGGGACCAGCTGGATCGTTTTCATTACGTCTTTTTCACCCATGATTACCGGTATAGTCTCAATATCCTCTATATCAAATTTCTCAACGCTCATTTCCGTTGAGGTAATATTGTGATCCTTTTTCTCCCCGACAACAACCATTTTATCCAGCGTCTCAATGGAGGAGGATAACTGTATATCGAGAGACATATCTTCAGCTAAATCGATCTCCTTCTCAACAGTTTTATATCCTGCATAACGAAAGACAAGCTTATAGACACCTGCAGGCAGGATCATTGAATAGAAACCGTATCTGCTGGTTGTTGTATCCTTTGAGGTTACTTTTTCAAACACAGTAACACCTTTAAGGCTGTCGCCGGTTTCTGCACTCGTGACTGTTCCACTTACCTTAAAGGCAGTCTGTACGGAATCCGCCTGACTAACCTCTGTTTTCTCCGGTCTCATATCTTCACTAACCGCAGTTTCAGCGAGGCTGTCGGTTGTATCCGCATCGGCAATCTCTTTCTGCTGTGGTTCCGGGGATTCCGCCACCGAGTCAGGTGATACGTCATTTTTAATCACGGCTGCTTCTGTGGTTTCTTCTTCCGCCTTGTCTGTTACATTTGTCGCTGTCTCTTCCGGCACCTCGTCCTTTTTGACTACAGTTTCAGTGGAAGAGCTTTCGGTTTCAGATTCAGGGATAGTTTCCTGTGCCGTTAACGTCTGCATAAAGCAGAACAGCAGGCTCAGCAAAAGTATCCTCAGGTAGAGATTCTTCATAGTTGTCCTTTGGGGATATTTATCAATTCTTAATTAACGCCCCCAAAATCCCCCGAAGGAGGACTTAGAAGGACTTTATTTTTTATGTCATCTCAGCGAAAGCGGAGATCCATTCTTTTATACTTGTATTTTTACATTCCCCATCCAAATAAGTCCCCCTTCGGGGGATTTTGGGGGCGTGGCATCTATACCTATTTCGTAGGCGTAGCACTCACCTCTTTTGATTCATAAACGTCCTTCCCATCCCAGGCAGCAACCCTATAATAGTAGGTTTTTCCTGCAGTAAGTCCGCTATGAGTATAAGGAGATACCACGTTGTCCTTAATCGTTCCCTCCGGCTTGGTAAAATTGGGGCTCGTGGCCCAGTTAATAAACACAGCATCAGCCCCGGTGACTTCATCCCAGGATATCGTCACTTGTCCGGCACCGGCAGTGGCAACAACATTCTTCGGCACTAAATCCGAAACAACCGTATCCGGTGTAGCGCTTACCTCATCTGAAAGAGCTGACGCTGTACCGCCGGCATCCACTGCATTGACCCGGTAATAATAGGTTGTATAGTTTGTCAGGCCGGTATGAAGATAACCGGGTTTAGCCGCAGCAACTATAATCGTGTCTGATTGATCATTAACGCCTGTAGCTGTATCCCAGAAAATGGTATATGACGCCGCACCGGTAATCGCACTCCACTCGAGCGTTACCTGGGCATTACCTTTTTTTGCAGTGACTTTCGGGATGTCGAGTGGTATAGTATCGGAAGGCGTTGCACTGGCTTCATTTGAAAGATCAGACTCATTCCCGGAAACTATTGCAGAAACCTTAAAGTAGTATGATGTGTCATTCGTTAATCCGGTAATTGTATGGGGAAATCTTATTCCTTTACCGGTTTGGTCAACAACAGTATCGGAACTGGTGGTTACATTAGCAGCGGTGGCCCGGTAAATTCTGAACAAAGCCTCCTTGCCGCCGGAATATGGATCAATGTCGAGTGTAATAAAGGTATTTCCCGGTTTTGCAGTAAGGTTTTCCGGTGCAGTTACAGGATTCTTCGGCGTTGCATAAACTTCACTTGAAAGATCAGAGGAAGTGCCTGCAACGTCATTTGCAGCTATTCGGTAATAGTATGTTTTGCCGTTTGTCAACTTTTCATGTTCATAGCCCAGGGGTGTTATACTATCAATAATATTTGACTGCTCTGTAACTCCCGCTGTTGTGTCCCAGTAAATTGTATAGTAACTTGCCCCGTTACTTAAATCCCATGACAGTGTGATTTTGCTATCCCAACCGGTTGCGGTAACATTTTCCGGCGGATCAATAACTGCTGAAATGGGCATTCCCGATTTTTCTTCTGAAAGTTCAGATGTTATTCCGCCTGAACCTTTCGCAGCCACCCGGTAATAGTAGGTTACTCCGTTTGTAAGACTTATGTGAGTAAACGATGTTCCGGTAGGAATTTGAACAGAAGTTGACTGATCTGTAACTCCTGCGGTTGTAGAATGGTAAAGAGTGTATGATGTAGCCCCATCAACGGCATCCCATGTTACCACTATTTTTGAGGTGTCAGGGGTAACGGTAATTACCGGTGCATCCAGCGTTTCCGTTGGCCCGGTACCAGCATCATCACATGACATTATTACTATTGCCGCGACCATTAAAAATACCGCGAATATTTGTTTGAGCATACAGCCTCCTTGGTTATGATTTAGAATTTTTACAGTTTTATTTAAATTTCATTCAATAATTTAATATAACTACAGAAAGTATCAGCATAAAAAGGTATTGTTTTTAAGTGCGATACAGCGCGGCTCAGCCAAGTGCTCCGGGTTGCAGTGTCTGGTAACCAAAAGTCGGTTTCCACACAGACGGAACCAGTCATTTGTCAAGCTGTAACACCAACCCGGAACACTGGATCTTCGCCCGCTTTCAATGTAAAGTATAGTTGTTGTGCCATTTCCAGCGAATTTTTTATTTCCTTTTCTGTCATCCCTGCGTATGCAGTGATCTCCTCTTTTACAATTGATACAAACGAGATTCCTGCATTCGCAGGAATCTCGTTCTTTTTATATTTACTTTGCCAGCATTATCTCATACTTCTCACTAACATTATTACCAACCTTAATCGAATAATAATACTGCCCACTCACCAATTCTTTTCCGGTATTATCTCCCCGGGAGCTGCACAAAATTAATTTTCACAATCTGGTTTTTTATTTTTAAAAAGTAAACATTTGGAGATAAATGTGACACATTAATTATCTGTTTCTTTGAATGTACAATCCCCTCTAACAGCTTCTTCCCTTTTAGTGAGAAGATTTTGTAATTAGTATTTTCTGAAAAGTTAGTTTCTAAAAGAATTGATTTTGCTGTTAACTTAAGATAAACTGTATTTCCCCCCGGGCCTACCAATTTCCCATTATTTATTGCAGTATTTCCTATGAGTCCATCGAGATCATATTTTGATAAAAAATCCCAAAGAATTTTATTTGGATTGGTTCCATCCATGTCAGCGCTGAACCATACGTGGCCACCTGGTTTTCCATACTCTTTATGTACAGTATACAGCGCTACAGATGTACTTTCACTTCCGCCCGTATACTCATCCCGTACTACGTCACCCCCATTCAGCTGTGTTGTCACTAAACTGGAAGATGGAATGTTATTATGATATATCCAGAAATTTACCACTTCGGAAGCGGAAAGATACCACTGGTTGCCTTCATAGGGAAGCACATCATCTGCAATACCATGGAATATTATCAATGGGGTATACTCATTTATATTTTCGGGCGTTGAGAACATTGCACCTGACATAATGCCAACAGCAGCGATCTGGTCACACAGGTTATCTGCAAGTCCATAACACATCATACCGCCATTAGAATATCCTGTAGCGTATACCCGTTTCAAATCGACGTTATATTCCTCTTTGATGTCAGCAATGAGTTGTGCTGTAAAATAGTTATCATTATCATTCATATTTTGACTGCCATCATCTCCCGGATCCCATTCGGGTGCCTCTTTTTCTCGTACCACTCCCTGCGGGTATACTACTATAAAATTTTCACTATCAGCCAGGGAGTTAAGTTTATAATATTCACCAACGGTTTCTGACCAGTCAGCTGCACAATCACCCCAGCCATGATAGTTAATAAGCAAAGGGGTTGGATTATTTTCGTCATAGGAAGCAGGAACGTAAAGGATATATTCCCTTGTAACACCACCATCGGTAAATTCTTTATATCCGGTGTGATTCTTATTTTCTGGACACGGGTCTTCCTGACTGAGTACTGGCAGTGCGGCCAGGAGTACTAACAGAGACATTGCGAGGCCCAACCGTGCAGCCATAAATCCATTACCGCTTCCTTTAATAATAAAATTTTTCATTCTGTTACTCCTTTATATATTAAATAGATTTTCTTTTGGAACTCCATTCAAAAACATGGATCCAGCCCTGCAGAGGCTGGATAATCTTTTTCCTTTTCTATTATTCAGCTATTTCGTCCTTTCAGGGTTCCTTTGTTTTCGATGCGTTTGTTATCCCTGGGAAACGCTTTGCGCGCCCGCTTAGTGACAAAAGGCGACTGTGTTGAGCCCCTGCATTCTATATTTTTTGAATCCCCGATTAAAGCATTCGAGGATGACGTTTTTTTACTTTAAAGGGGGAATAGAGAGTTCCAGTGTTCTGGGAAGCTGGAGACTGTTGGCTGAAGATGGGCTCGACGTTCAGGAGAGACCAGATTCAGGTTACTGGAACCTGCTTCTCAGATTATTTAGCTCTCTATGGGGGGAATCCCCTCCGTATTATTCCTTCTTTAAAGTACTACTCCTAATAGCTTGATTAAAATCAACCCCTTCACCTTGCTAACAATGAAGAGGCTGTATGTGATGCTAAGTCGTATTTATTTAACTTATCTCTTTAATCGCCGCTTCAATAAGAGCAATTACCTCTTTCTCCCGCTCCTTTTTCCACTTGGTCTGGTAAAACTTTCCACCCTTTTTAAGGACTGCCATTACTTTTTCAGCATCAACTTTTGCTGCTTCTGCCATTTTCTTAACAATCGCATTCAACTCATCCACAGTGAGATATTCACCCGTAATTGTGGCATCCTTGGCTTTTTTAACAGCCTCAGCAATGATTTTCATTACCTCTTCTTTTTGCTTATATTTCCACTTGGTACTGAAAAGCTTACCTTCCTTTTTCAAAATGGCAATGACATCATCGACATCTTTTTTTGCCTTAACTGCCATCCCTTTTGCAATGGAGAGAAGTTCTTTCTCAGTGAAATATTCACCGGTTATAGTGGCATCTTTAGCCTTTTTTACTGCTTCCGCAATGAGTTTTATGACTTCTTCTTTTTGTTCATATTTCCACTTTATTTCAAAAAGCTTGGTCTCTTTTTTCAGAATAGTCAACACATGCTCAACATCCTTTTTAGCATCCATTGCCATATCTTTAGCCATCGAAGCAAGCTGATAGGTAGTAAAACAGCCGTCACTGTCCTTTGCCTTTGCCACTGCTGCTTCAATGATCTGTATAACCTCACCTTCCTGTTTGTAACTCCATTTTGTCTCAAAAAGCTTTCCCTCTTTTTTCAGGATAGTATACACATCATCTATATCCTTCTTTGCATCAGCTGCCATTTTCTCGACTATAGCACAGAGTTCCTTCAACGTGAAATATTCATTAGTATTACCCGATACCTTTTTAATAGCTTCTTCAATGAGGGCAACCACTTCCTTTAATTGTTCTTTCTTCCATTTGGTTTCATAGAATTTCTTACCCTCTTTCAAAACGGCAACGACTTTTTCATATTCTATTTTGGCGTCTACACACATCTTTTTAACAAGTTCGTCCAGTTCTTTTTCAGAGAGATATTCACCGGTGTTACCGGAAACTTTTTTAATGGCACCGGCGATAATTTTTTCAATTTCAGGCAGTTGAGATTTTTTCCACTTTGTTTCGTAGAACTTTCCGCCCTTTTTCAGAACCGCGACAACTTTTTCCGGATCAACCTTTGCTGCTATGGCCATTTTCTTGACAATCGCATTAAGTTCTTCTTCGGTGAAATAATCGGTGTTGTTATTATCGATAACAACACCTTCAATAATAATAGTGCCGGTTTCATCAACCTTATAGAGGTTAATAACAGCCTTGATCTCTTCATCGGCAGCCACATCAACAATGGTTTTTCCGACATAGCACAGGTTGTCTTTGTCATCATACACATTAACCTGCACACATCTCTCTTTGCCGGCCGGCACCTCTTTAACCGCGCCGGAAACGGTGTTTTTACCGATAGTAAGTATCGCTACCATATCCTCAAAATCATCTCCCGACACAACAGCCTCAGCACTCTTTGCAACTGAAGCGAATTCGGAATTCTCCTCAAATCTGATAGATAAAGAAATCTGAGTATCATCCTCCGGTGTATCAGTAACGGGTGTGCTGTCTTTACTGCAGCCGGTGATTAATAGAAGGGATACAACTATGAAACAACTTAAAGCATTGAATAACCGTGAAGTCATACAGCGCCCCCCTGTATGTTAATGGTTGAGTGTTTATTTGTGTAAATCTTTTTTTTTCTATTTATTGCTAGCGCCCCCTAAATCCCCCGAAAGGGGGCTTTTAAGGACTTCTCTTTTATTTCAAAATTTTTTTAATATCCCCATCTTTATAAGTCCCCCTGCGGGGGATTTAGGGGGCGTTTCTATTGAATCGTAAACCTCTTCTCCGCATCCATCAAAAAATCAAAACTGGCGTAGTCACCATCATCGAATTTAATCTCCAGGTATATGCCAATCTCTTTACCTGATGGAAAATTCTCCATATGTTTAACGATGACTTTATCACCATCAATGTAAGGGTTTACCAGAATGTACCCGTCCTTCGGATAAGCCACCGCCTTTGCTGTAACATCCGTAGGAGTCTTACTGAAAGTATACTCCGGTTCAATGTCGACCGGCAGGTCTGTAAGTCCTTTGAAGTCAGCAGTCATAACGTTCGATGACAACAATAAATTCGATAACTTCTTCAGGATAATTTTACCAGCATCGCAGGAGCTGTCAGGTGAAACCTTAACTTTAATCCATGCGTCCAGGAATTCTCCTGATTCCGCTTTACAGATAAAGGAATAATACCCCTCGGGCATATCGGAAAAGGTGAACTTCTCGCCATGGGCGACCGTTTCTTCCAGGTCCTTTAATTCTTTGGAAGCCACCACTATATTTTTGCTTGAAATACCCGTTGTATCCTCAAGGAAAACAGTTCCTGTGATACTGCCCGGTGCTTTTACCGTATCGGTTTGAAGAGGGATAGCGTTGGTGTCCTTGACATGAATGCTGTCTATAAACACAAGAAGTCTTTCGAACTTTTCGACTATGATTTGATACATGCCTGAATCCGGCAGATCGAATGTGTATTCGCCCTTATAATTGGTATAAACTGAAGTATCATAGTCAGGAATTGTATCGATAATCGGGTATATACTGTCTGTTTTCTCACTGAGCGTGACCAGTGCATTTTCAACAGGATCACCTTCTTTATCAACAATTACCCCGGTGATTTTTGCATTACCGGCTTCAGTGCCGCCGTCAGCAACATTAACCGTACAGTTGCTCACCGCTAAAGCCAGCAGTCCTAAAGCAATAAGAGAGAAATATATTTTCAGCATGTTTTTCATCATTTCACCCGTTTCGCATCTCTCTCAAATGATTTTGTTTTCTGAATCAATTGAAATCCTGCATGACACACCACTTCACCCTTTTTATCATCCCTCGCCATGGCAAGCAGACGCTTTCTGAAATCCTGTATCTCCTTTTTCATTTTACCATATGTTTCAAGAGAAACGCTCATAGTCAAAGAAGAAATATCCCGCTCAGCCATATCTATTGAATCAAGCGAATCTGCACACTGGAGGATATTCTGCTTGTGATATTTGCGAAGGATCGTTGAATTAACTTCAGGACCGGTAGTAATCACCGGATTTGCATAAGTATACCGCCCCTTTTTGTCTTTTTCAATGAATCCGTTCTTAACCAGATACTTTACTGCGTTTTCTGCCTGCTTTGCTGTGATCCGGGGGATGCAGCTCCGTGCCAGAAGGTTATAATCATCCTTGAAATCGATAATTTTCACCAGTTCGCGGATAACCGGATAATACCATTTGCTGAAATAGAGAAGTTTCTTATCTTCAATAGTGTGTTCGCCATGGCTGTAACGCAGAGTCAGTAATTTCCTGAGATGTTCCTCCTTGGTCCTGGATGATTTTGCATTATTAAACTGAACCAGTTCTTCGAGATATTTGCACTCATTGGCGGTTAATTTCAGCGCTTTGCAGAAAAGCGACACATACTTGAGAGAAAGGTTTCGCTCTCCTTTTAACACCCGAAACAGATAATTGGGGCTGGAAATTCCAGCTTCACGGGCAAAGGTACGATGTGAGAAGCCATAGCGCGTCTCTTTCAGGTGCGTATAGACATCATCCAGATATTCTCTGTAACTGAAGTAGTTTAGTATATTGACCCTATCATCCCTCTGCTTTTTCATACCCTATAGTATAATCAATTTTTTCGGTAAAAAGGGATAATTTTTTATTATGTATTAGATTTTTGGTAACAAAAATAAGTTTAAAAGTGATATTTTAAGACTATTTTGAGTCATATATTTTTAATTTATTGGTAACAAAAACAAAAAAGATTTTTATATTTAATTTTTACCAAAAACCCAGAAAACAGTAGATTGCCAAAAAACAATAAACAAACGTAAAAAAGATAGTATATTAACTATAAAACCACCCCTCCGCGGATAAGCGTGAAGAACTGTCTGAGTACCAGCTCCGGTGTCGCATTACATGGGCTGCACTCATAAAATGTGTGTATAAGGCGATGCACTGAGTTTACCGAAGTGTTGACCCGCTTGAGTGCCCCAAGCCTGTGGTGAGCTTGTCGAACCATGCGGTTCCGAAATGAAAATTGTCGGGTTTGTCGAGCGGGAGGAGACCGGGCTTA
>CAZIYW010000134.1:0-13637 GCA_964543525.1 uncultured Fibrobacterota bacterium
GTTTCATAGCAATACTCAGGATATACTGGTGAAAATAATTGATTAATCAATTAGTGTAATTTATAGATTTAAAACGGTTTTTCTCCTGTTTCTTATAGATAAAATCTACTTCATGCGTCCGGTTTATGTATTCAGTTTCTGTTAAACTCAGCTTTTTTTGTTAGTCATTCCGGACAAGCCGGAATGACAGTGTCGAAATGGAAATGAATGATTTAAATCTAAAAGCAATTAATTGAATATTCTTACTGGCCCGAAAAGGAAGTGGATTAATAGAAGATATAAAAATAAAAAAAAGAAGAGAAGGGGGGGATTCTCTTCTTTTGAAGCGGCATTAATACATGTACAACTGCGTATGTTCTATGTAATAATGCCGTATATGGGTATGAATAATGCTCTATTCAATGAAAAATGATATATGGTAAACATCTAAATATATATAACTTATTGAAAGAAAGTAAGTTAAAAACCTCTCCCAAAAAATATATACTATTATTAAAATATATCAGTAAACATAGATGCGCTTAAAAAAATACAAAAACGAAATTTTTTTATATTTCAGTAAAAAGCGTAGACTGTAATGTAACAAGTTTTAAAACATCATGATAGACATTGTTTATTGATTATATTTAAGTGTACTGTTTTAGACACACTCCGGAGAAAGAGCAATGACAAAGGAAACAGAGAACAATTCCAACGAATTTATTTGTCCCAGATGCGGTAATCCCTTTCTTCCCTTTCAAAAGGGCTACCGCTGTTCCGGTAGAGCCTGCACCTTCTGGATCCCCCGAGAAATCAGGCAGCGTGTTTTAGGCCGTGATATTGTTCAGGAGCTTATCACCAAAAAAGAGACCGGTCTAATTCACGGATTTCATAAACGGGGACGAAGCCAGACCTTTTCCGCACGACTCTATATCACCGGTGATTGGAAGATTAAATTTCGGTTAGTCGAGGAAACCGACCTGGTTTGTCCACGGTGCCGCGGTCCTCTCATGCAATTTGAACGCGGATATAAGTGCTTGAATGAAGAGGTATGCGGGTATATTTTATGGGATCAATTCGGTGGAAAACGGCTGACTGATGAACAGTTGAAAACTATCCTCAGAGACAAACGAACTGAGCTGATTAAAGGATTTGTCAGTCGAAAAAACGGGAAAAAGTATAACGCACACATTATTATGAACGAAGATGGCTCATTACGGTTTGAGTTTGATAATGACAGTAAAAAAGTGATGGATTAGCTGAGGTGTTAACAGGAGCCAATTAGCTTGATATTTTACCATGTGGGCATGCTTGGTGTTTTTATGGCTATGAATAGGGCGGATTAGAAGATTAAGAGATTATTATTGGCACATGGGAGATAGAACTTGGGTGGCAGTGGCTTATGGGCGAATAGTAAATTCTGGCTGATATTCGTGGATAAGAGGCTTTTAAAGAAAACGAGCTACTGCATACATATAGAGCTTATTATGACCTCTAAATACAATATATTGTCCCTTTTTCTGCAATTCATTCTTGCCAAAACACCAAAATCATAATATTTTGATGATAATACTTTATATAAAATCAAACTGAAAAACCAGTACTCTTTTTGATAAAACTTTTAAGTTTAGTATTCTTTTGGAAATATTCAGAACAGTATACAGGACCTGGTTTACCGGCGTTCTTTATTGTCTTGCGGCATTGGGATATGTTTTTTACACCTTACTGGTAGTGATACGTATGGCTCAGACAAAAAAGATATTAATCACAATCAGTGTACTCATTCTGTTGTTGCTGAGTATTGCTGCGGTGGTACTCTATTTTTTAGTGCCTTTTGGACAGCCCGGTAAGGAGATTGTACTTTTTGTAGAACCCGGTACTTCTGTCCGTGAAGTTGCAAAAACACTGAAAGAGAGAGAAGTTATCGATCATGCCAGGGTGTTTCTTCTCTGGGTCAAGGTGAACAAGCTCGATCGAGGTATGCAGGCGGGGAAATATACCTTTTTTCAAAATGAGGGAATTGTAAGTGCGGCGCGGAAACTGCAGTCCGCAGAGCCGATCGAGGAGAGTGTAACGGTGCCTGAGGGCTGCACGATTGAGCAGACCGCAGTTTTGATCGCTGAGGTATTTACAGTAGACACCACTAAATTTGCAGAGCTCTGCACCGATACTTCATTTATCGCCGCACTTGGCCTTGCACAAACATCTCTTGAAGGGTACCTGTTTCCCGACACGTACCGGTTTCCTCCCGATGCCGATGCCGAGCAGATTATAGCCCGCATGGTACGACAATTTTTTACCGTTTACAATACTATACCACAGACGGATATCAGCAGGGGTTTTTCGCGTCATCAGCTGGTAACACTGGCTTCAATTGTCGAGGAAGAGGCAACAGTAGCAGAGGAGCGTAAACGTATTGCCGGCGTGTTTCATAACCGGCTGAAGAGGAACTGGCCGTTGGGCGCTGACCCGACTGTGCGATATGCCTTAAAGAAATTCTCAGGACCGTTGCGTGTATCGGAGTTACAGAACCCTTCACCCTACAACACCCGGGTGCACACGGGATTACCGCCGGGTCCTATCTGCTCACCGGGAAAAGGTTCGCTCGAAGCTGCTATCGCGCCGATGGAAACAGATGAGCTTTATTTCGTTGCCAAATGGGACGGTTCCGGGGAGCATGATTTTTCTAAAACCAATTCTGAGCATGAAAGAAAAAAACTGAAAATCCGCAAGGAGAATTATCTTCGAAATCTGAAAAAAGCCAGGGAGAACAAGTGACCCGATTGAAAGCAGGAATACATGCTCTGTTCGTCAGTCTGTCAATCACGGTAGGGTTGCCTGTTCCCGGCAGTGCTCAGGTGAATGAGAGTTCTGCCGACGTTGGGCAGGAGACGGAAATGATTCAGCCCCGGCGTCTTATTGATGCCCATACCGCCGGTATTCTTCCCCGCGCCCATTTTGATTTTGAGACACGGATATATCCAAGCGGGGATGAATCGATCTCCGGATGCGGCATGTTGATGAGCATCTCGGTCGGTATCACCGATCGATTGAATATTGGTGTAAGCTATGGCGGTGACGGAATTGTAGGACGAGGGAGGGTCCGCGGAAACCCCTATCCGGGTGCGCTTATCAAGTACCGGATTATAGAAGAATCATATCATTTACCGGGGATAGCGATTGGGTATGATCATCAGGGATATGGCGGTATTGAGACGAATAATTATAAAGGGTACATCTATAAATCCCAGGGACTGTTCTGCGCACTCAGTAAAAATTACCTGCTTTTCAAACGGTTGCAACTTGGGATCCACGGCGCAGTCAATTTTACCTGGGAGGATATTCGCAGTGTAAAGTGGCCCAACGGTTATATTGGCCTGGACTTCGGGATAAATGAAGAGCTCGCTTTTGCGCTTGAATATGATCTTGCTTTGAATCAGAAAGATCGCGGCACCGGCCACTGGGCCAATCCATTCAAAGGTATTTTCAATATCGGAATACGATGGGCCTTTGTACCTTCGTTCTATATCGAATTTGCCGCAAAGGATGTGTTCTTACAGAAAATTAAAGACTATGCCACCGGTGAGAAACTTGGCTGGAGCAGGGAATTAAAAATCGTTTATGTCACCGCCTTTTAACGCGCAGTATTATTTTATTATCTGAATCAATGATGTTGCACATTTAACTTATAGAATGCGAAAAAATGATTAGATTAAGCGAATTTCGATGATTTTACGATTTCTAATATGAAGTGAGTAATAAACGTAAGGCGTTGTTTTATATAATATTATAAAGATAGTGCAACATTATTGTTCTGAATAACTATACCGATTTGCATTTTTCAAATACTGTCTGACTGATTGTAGCTTAAATGATTTCCCGTGTTATATTTTGTCGGATATCTGACATTGCGTAGTGAATATATAATCGTAGGAATACGGGGTCAGGATAAGTGAAAGGGGAGTATTTATTAAACGGATACTACGGATGGTGCCTCTGGTAGCACTGCTGGTTACTTTAACAAGTGCGCAAACGGGTATGGTACCCCGAAGAACAGGAGCATTGTCGGATTCCTCACAGATATATGTACAGGAAATAATACACTCAAAAATTCCCGTGCTTATTGATTTCTGGGCAACCTGGTGCGGCCCTTGCAAAATGCTCGAACCCATAATCGCCGAGATAAAAAAAGAGTATAAAGGAAAAATAAAAGTACTGAAAATCAATGTCGATAAAAACCACAGCCTCTCAAACTATTTCCGCGTTGTTTCAATCCCCAGTGTATTCCTCGTGAAAGATAAGATCGTTGTGCAGAGTATTCTCGGTGTGCAGTCAAAAGAGGTATATGCAAAAGCGATTAATGAAGTATTGACACCGGTGAATAACAATCCGGAAAAGGAAAAATAGCCGGATATATTTATAACCAGAGTATCTATAACGTTCAAATGAATAAACAGGAATTCCGTATGCAGTGGCATCGGATGCAGGAAAACCACGTTTTATTTAAAATCTAACGCCGCATCCTTCAACCAGGTCGACTCGCCGATTTCCAACCGGCTGTCATACCCCGGGCGTATCAGTATCAATCCGCCGGTTCGCAACGAAAATTCTGCAGAATCGAATACCTGATCTACGAAGGTATACCCGAATTTTCCCTCACAAAGCAGTGTCGGTAAAAATTTCTTTTCATACTTCCTTCATGTCTACTTCAGGCACATCAGTAAGATGATGCTATCCGTTCTGGATCGGCTGGCTCTCCAGATTCCCTGCTGCCATTATACCGAGACGCGGTATAAACTCAATTCGCTGAAACAATCCGTGGAACTCGAACGCACGCTCCGCTGCAATCTGGCATTCGTCAATACGTAACCCCGCACCGACCACCTGCTCCTCGCGAGTCGTAATGCCGTAATATTCAAATGAGTAACGCCACAATGAATGCATAAGATATTCCACCCCGAACCCGAAACTGCGATAGTCGTCAGTGTTCACAGTCCAACTTGCGTTAAGGACATCGTTTCCGGTGAAAACACGAAGTGAGGTTTCTTTGTCGGAAGGTTTTTTCCATTGGGAATAAAGTGATGGTGTAGTTAAAAGTATCACCAAAGAAACGTTTAGCATACTACTATGCAGGTTCATAATAATTCGGATCGCACTTTATCGGGATTACCTGTTCGATGTTTATACTGTGAATGATTCGTTCTGATTATACCATTATTACGAATACGTCGAAAGTATTGGCTGATGCTGAACAAAGGTGATGTATTACCTGTGTGGTTACGTGTATTGTCGATGGTGGGAATGTAACATGGGTGGTTGCAAAGGTGAAAAAACACTAAAAAGTTGTATATTTTTAATAAAAATAGTATATTATATAATATTTAATAAACATAAAAACATATAACACTATGATATTTAATATAAATATTAAAATAAAGTAAATTATAACAATAATATATGAAACTATAAAATAATTTTTACTTTCCACAAGGTCTCTGTAATACGATAAAAAATTTTTCATTATTACCAAACCGGATTGGAGGTCTCAATGAAATTGACAGATGTTTTGAAAAGATCAAAATGGATAGGTATTCTGTTAACAGGGCTCTTTTCTTTACATGCAGAAACAAACTTTTTAAAAACAAGACTCCATGCTCCAATTCCAATGAACTGGAAAAAATCACTCGATGTCGGTTATACTGATTATCTGGGTAATTTAATCAGTGCAACGGAGATTCGATGTCTGGCTGTATTCAATGATACGTTGTATGCCGGCGGTGGTGTATGGTGTGATTCATATACCAGCAATGATACACGTGGTGCACAGGTTTATGCTCTGGGCTCGCCGGTTGCTGAAGGAGGGCAGTGGAAAGTTGATTTACAGCTTAATGAGCGAAATGATGTAAAAATCGAAGATAAAATCATACAAAATTTACTTCGCTACTTTGCGATAACCTATATGGATACTTTAACCTTTACAACAAATGAATCGGGAGCTTCACTTGCCGAACCGGTACAGATGCTTGTTGCCGGTGTGTGGCAATTGTGGGACGGGTTGGTGGTGTTTTATAAGAAAGTAAACACCGTTACCGGGCAGACAAGTGGATGGAGGCGGTCGGTACTTATAGAAGAAACGGGTATGGTACCTGATCCTGAACAAATTAATTACAGTATACGAAGTTTAAAAAAATACAAGGACCCGTTAAATAATACGGATTATCTATTTGCAGGAACCGGGAGGGGGAAAGGTTCCCATGACCCCGCGATATACCGGGCCGCATATAATGATACATATGGTGAGCTGAGTTGGGAGAAAGAATCATGGTATCCCGGCGAAGAGCCGGAGCAGAATAATCGTATCGTGTCTATTTGTATTGCCAACGGTGAGATCTATGCGACCGTATGTGGGAAAATTTACAAAAGAGATAATGCCACCGGAACTTGGTCTATTGTGTACCACTATGCTAATGAAAGTAGCGGCCCTCCCGGACGACACGCTTTTCGAGCCGCTACAACCATTTATAATAACGATGATAGAAAGGAATATATTCTTCTGGGCCTTGAAAGCACCATGGGGGATGTAACAAAACCGGTGTATATAGGTACGTTTGAGCCCATCTCAAAAAAAATAAATATTGAAATGGATGTCAGAGAGGCCCTGGCGTACATGTGGAAAATGAATATCGGCAATGCCCTGCCGGCTTACAACTCTTATCGGGAGTTTAACTATTGTGGAAGGACAATACATTTTTTTGGTATTGAAGCTAATGTCGGGCAGGCAGATCCTCATGCGTGGCATGGGTGGAAACCTGAAGGGTGGCTTTATATCCGATGGGGAACCAATGGCGCTCTGAACGAGAGTTATTACTCGATGCAGAAAATTGTGGACTTTGATGATCCCGATAAAATAATGGTGTCGGTCAGAACAATAATGCCTTCGCCTTTCTATAATGAAAAAGGGAAAGTGATTTATGCGGGCGGTTTTGACTGCAGTTTTCAATCGTGTCATAATACAGGTTGGCTTTATAGAGGCGAAATTCTTGAGTAAATCTTTACCAAATCTAATTCGGTAATTGTACGTGTCTGTTCTTGACTAATTAAACACTTCTTTTTGAACCGTTATGCAAACATGGTAAATTACCTCTAACCATGGTAACAAGATACTCAACTGTAGGGCCGGGAACACGCATTAAATATATTCTTACTGAAAACCTTGTATGTAGCAATAGTGTAATACGTTTTGGGTATGACTACATTTTTAGGATGCTATGAAAAAACCTGAGCTTCTCGCACCGGCGGGCGATTATGAGTGCCTTGAAGCTGCTTTTGACCACGGTGCTGATGCAGCTTATATTGGTATCGGCCCGTTTAATCTTCGTGCCTTTTCACCGAATTTTGCCGTTGATGAGATTCCACAGGTGATGTACTGTGCCAGGAATCGCGGTAAAAAGGTGTACACGGTGCTCAACACCATGCCAACCGATACGCAATTGCCCATGGTTGAGGCTTTTATTAAGGATTTGGCGCGGCTTGAAACCACGCCTGATGCTCTTATTGTCAGCGATCCCGGGGTGATATCGTTGTGCAGAGAACATCTGCCGAAGGTGCCGCTCCATCTAAGCACCCAGACAGGATCGTTCAACCTGCGTGCTGTGGAGTTCTGGGCAGAGCAGGGAATAGCCAGGGTTGTACTTCCACGGGAATTTACCCTCGAGCAGATTCGAGTAATAAGCGGTGCGGGGGTATGTGAAACAGAGGTATTTATCCATGGTGCGATGTGCGTATCAATATCGGGACGCTGCCTTCTCGGTGCGTATCTGGCAGGCCGTCATGCCAATCAGGGTGATTGCCCTCAGCCGTGCCGATTCAGATATGCCATTGCGCCGCAGGGAAAGGAGACCGGCGATACCATCGAGTGGTTTTCCGCAGAGGAAGATGCCCGTGGAGTATATCTGCTCAATTCAAAAGATCTGAACACCCTGCCGATTTTGCCTGAAATAATAAAAACAGGAGTGACATCACTGAAAATCGAGGGAAGAAACAAGAGTGTTCATTATGTCTCCACTGTGGTGAAAGCTTATCGTGCCGCTCTTGATCGGTACGCAGAGAATCCCGGACAGTATACCCCTGATGCAGCCTGGCTTGAGGCACTTGAACAGCTCGATCACCGTCCCTATACCACCGGATTCTACACCGGAGAGTATCCTATGCAGGCAACCGCAGTATCCAAAGCCCGCTCACGTATCCGCGTTGTCGGTGTGGTTAAAGGTTTGCTCAGAGACGGTTCTGCCGTCATTGATGTAAAAAATCCCTTTACTGCACAGGAACCCCTCTCCATTCTTCCGGTAAATAAAAAACGAAACCCGTTCATGACCTCCTTTTTCGGTATAGCCGATTTGAACAACAATCCTCTTGAAAGAGCACTGACTAATCGTATTGCGGTGGTTAAATGTGGTGACAGATTAGCGGTCGGAGATGTCATTCGGAGAGCTGGCTAAAATCATGCCGGAATGACGTGATGGCCAATTTTCGTTCAAAGGATGTTTGGTATCATAATACCCAGATAATGCAAGCTGCCAAATAATATATTTTAAATATGGGATAAATCTAAAATCTAAAATCACAAATCTAAAATCAAATAGCGGAGTATATCTGACTTATGAAACTATCAGTCCGGAAACTGTTTGATAATCTTTTTATACATTACCCCGTTCTTGTCCAGTGCAGAAATGAGGTTGAAAAAGCCTATGCAATCATGGCTGAATGTTACCGGAATAACGGTAAAATGCTTGTATGCGGTAATGGAGGCAGTGCGGCGGATTCCGAGCATATTGTGGGTGAGCTGATGAAAGAATTCAGGCTCAAACGGAAAATAACTCAGGAGGATGCTGATAAAATCTGTGCGGTAGATGCGGAGAACAGTGAGTTTATCTGCAAAGGTCTTCAACGTGCTCTGCCTGCAATTTCGCTTGTTAGTCAGGTTTCGCTTTTCTCGGCATTTGCCAATGATGTTAATGCTGATATGGTTTTTGCTCAGCAGGTGTATGGGTATGGGCGGGATAATGATGTTCTTCTTGTTATAAGCACTTCCGGCAATTCACCCAATGTGTGTAACGCCGCGCGTGTTGCCAAGGCAATGGGTTTGAAGGTTGTGGGACTTGGTGGTAAAAACGGCGGCATCATGGCCCGATTCTGTGATGTAATTATCTGTGCTCCATCAGATGTTACGTTCCGCATTCAGGAATATCATCAACCGATTTATCACGTACTCTGTGCTATGCTCGAAGAGGAGTTCTTCGGAGAGTAATGGCAATTACCGGTTTGAAGTAATTTTTCAAAGATATTATCAGAACATTGATTATATTATTAGTAGCTATTAATCGTTTTTTTATCTTATTGAATTCAATATAAGTATATGTTTCCGAGAGAATGAGATAGAATCAGTGTGGGGATGATTCAGCGAGTTCAGGCCGCAGGTAAATAATAAAAGTGCGTATTACTACCTCATTTTCATGACATATTATCGTAACCGGATAATAACGAATACCATTAATTAAACTACAATTTAAAGTGTGGGGTGGCATCTTTGGATTTGTTCTTTTCCCAGGGGAGGTGGAAAGGAAGGGGAGGAATGCTATAATGAGTAAGTTGACTTTCATTCAATCTCTATTCATTTTTTTAATTGTGTTTTCAGTAAACGGAACCGGTCCAATTCTGGATTCGGTGAATGATTTGACCGGGATTGATCAGGATGAAACCAATCCTGCAGGGAATACTGTCAATTCACTTATTAGCGACCATATTGTAGTCCCGAATAATTTTTTTCTTTTAGATGATTTCCAGGATTCTACCGATAGTGCTACTGCGTGGGGAGGACCCTGGTATGTATATGATGACAGGGAAAGTGGCGGCAACTCGGAAATGGAGGAATATGCTGTTAAGTCAGGTGTTGGACATAACAATTCAAAAGGCCTGAAACTGGGATATACTCTCGGTGACAGCATTGGTTCCGGAGATGATAAATATGGTCCCTTTGTTGGCATTGGCGTTGATGTTAAAGATATCCCTCAGACGATAACCTCTCCTGAGCAGGAGGTTCGTGATCTGAGCGCGGTTTCCAAAATTAAATATTATTTCAAAGGCCCTGCACATGAATTCCATTTTCAATCTAAAAATATTATCGATTATGATACCTATCACGCCAGAGTACCGGCATCCGGTTCATGGACGCTCGTGTCACTTGATTTTAATACAACCGATTTTAAACAGGCCGGATGGGGAACACCGAAATCTTTTACCGAGTCGATTAAACAGGTACAGGGGTTTATCTGGAATATTACCGATCAGGGCGGAATAAATTTAACCGATACCATATATCTTGATGAATTTTCGGTTGAAGCAAATTTTCCTGATCCCGGTATTGCGGTTATTGGCATTAATAATAATACCGTGGGCGGCAACTGGCAGTTTGATTCAACGGGTGGTACAAGCTGGGTTAATTTCAGCGCGTTATCTGATGAGGTGTCAGATACAACCGCTCTTCTTTTAAAAAATGCTGCAAAAATACGCTTTGCTCCGGATAACACTAACGGTGGGGCCCCCACAATTATTATCAGGGCGTGGGATTTATCTGAAGGAAGGGCAAACGGTTCAATCGCAGATACAAAACGCGCTGACTCTACCGACCAGACCGTATGGAGTCACATCCCCAGGGTAGCTTCCATTGCAGTAGGAGGGGACCCGCCGATAATAACCAAGGATCCGGACAGTTTAACCGTAAATGAGAATGAAACGGCAATTTTTGTGGTGGAGGCTTCCAGTTCAACACCCATGACCTACCGGTGGCAGGAAAATGACAATGGCTGGAAGGATATAACTGGTGAAACTGATGATACCCTTGATTTTCAGGCTACACTGGCTGATGATAACTCTTATTACCGGTGTGTGGTCAGCAACTCCTTCGGCTCAGATACCAGCGGTATAGCCAGGCTGGATGTGCTCCCGCCGATCAGCAAACCGCATATTATCGCGCCGGCTATGAACGACACTGTCGTTGGTGAAAAGGAAGCTGCCTTCTCTTTCGGTAAAGCAGAAGCTGTCGGCAATCCCGTTCCCTATTATATCTGGTATTTCATGGAAACACCGGGGTCGATTCCGGATTCAATCTATAAAGGCGAGAAGCTTGTCCTGCAGAATACAGACCAGGATGATGAGGGGTATTATTTCTTTATTGCCGTTAACAGTCAGGGGAGTGATACCAGTGATACCGCGTTTCTTGATGTTTATGAGGATCCGGTTTTTACCCAGGATCTCGATTCGACAAAAAGCCTTCTGAATAATACTTCGGCCTTTCTGAAAGTTGTGGCGTCCGGAGCTGGAACTGTGCGGTATCAGTGGTATAAAAACGGCAGGGCAATTCCCGGACAGACCGGTGATTCCCTGTTCCTCGGCACCGTTACCATCGCGTCGCATCATGATACTGTGTATTCATGTAATGCATGGAACGCTACCGCCACAATTGATACTGTCGGCAGGGTTGTTTCCAGCAACGAGTGCGTGCTGAAAGTCGGCAAGTATTCAAATCCTTTTGAGCTGGTTGCCAGACGGCTGGATGAGCATGATACGTCAAGAGTTGTTTTAACCATATCCTCTTCGCAGGATTTAAGCAGCTTTCCAACCGGGGATAATCCGTTACAACCATATGCCGAGCATGTCTGGGTACTCTATCAAACCAAAGATTTCCCCGAAGATACCGGAGATGTTGTTGAAATTCTGAAATATACCACCCTGTCCATAAAACAGGACCCTGATAATTCGATTAGTAAAACCATAACGGTAAAGCCGTACGCATCCGGTGAAGAGCTGCACTGTTTCAGTTCCACCATCTTATGGACGGATCCGACCGCTTCCGACACTCTGTTTCCATTGGTTAATAAACAGCATAATCGGGTATTTCTCGGTGATACAGTGAGTCCTGATAACAATCTGAGCCTTTCCGGCCAGTACATCACCGGTACGGATAATGCCACCATTACCGTCAGCAACACCTCCTCACTCAGTGATACCTGGGATAAGGAGGTGGTCTTTCAGTGCAGCGATTACGCTGATTTCAGTTCGATTACCTCTTCGGTGGTGAAGTCAGTTTCCGACCTCAAGAGCGGTGGAGACGTCTATCAGCTAACGATGAAAGTAGGTAACGCACCTTTTGAGAAACACATTGTGTACAGCCGGTGTCAGGTTGTCGGAAAGAATCAGGCAACCAGCATATATCGGGAGACATCTTTTTATGCGGGACAGGATCGGCCGGTCTACACTGGTACGTTGCAGGCAACGGCCACCACGATGGCTGACGCCGTCAAGCTCGCATGGGATCTGCCCGATCCAGGTACCGATTCGGTGATTATCTGGTTCAGTAGAGATTCCATCCCTGTCGGTGAGTACAGCATTCCTTTACCGCAGCAGAATGCTCATGGGGTTGATGCAACATCAATGGTGGTGGATACCATAAAAAACCTTTCTCCGCTCACACTATACTATTTCAGTCTGCAGATTCTGCGTGACGGGTTATGGTCCCGGACCACTGCGGCTGCTACTGATACGGCTACAACGACGCAGCCCGATTCAAGTCTGAAAGTGCCTAATGTTGTCTCTATTGACTCAGCCTGGTTTGATACTACCTTGAATGCAATCACCGTTGAATGGACCGTTGATACCTCGGTTACCCCTGACGGTGCATGGCTGCAGTACGGCTATACCTACAGTGTCGATCCCGATACTTCATACAAGGATACGACCAAAGGGCCCGGAGAATGGGTGAAGGTTGCCGGCGCCGGAGGAACCTTTCCCATCTTCCTTAATTATGACGTTGTTTTTGATACTACCTACACTGTCGCTATGTGGCTGCGTGCGCAGAACGATAGCGCGACCGGTCCGAACGCACCTCCTGGTGATTCAGTTACGTATAAGGTCACAATTCCACCCTTTACCTGGCAGCCGGTTATATTTACATCTGGAGACGTTGATACCCAGTATGCCGCCAACAAAATGATCATTCTTCAGGGAACCGTGTCATTTGACCATAAGGATACATTGTATGCTTTCAATCCCGAAAAGTTGCCTGAAGGTTTTGTATCGGTTGGAGGTGTCGGGTTCTGTTTCAAGAATACGAGTGTGCAGATACCGCCGGTGGTCCTTGGTATGAAATGGGGAAAGCTGTCTTCCGGAGTAACTGAGGATGATATCGCCCTCTATCAGTATAAGAATGGTGATCTTTTTGTTAGGCATGGCTTTACAAAAAGTAATGGAGTAGTATGGGATACCATCAGGGATAATGAAATCAATGCGGTATACCTGGTATGCGCAGACACCCTTGAACCGACAGTTACTGTTACCCAGTGCAGTGACACGGTGAATCCCCAAATGATAATACCCACCAAATTTTTTATCAGTGATAATATTTCGAATGTGCAGTATACTTTTCGATACGGGCCGGGAAGTGAGGGCTATAGTTATGGCGAAACAAAAACTCTTTCCACCACCTCCGATTCACTACGCGAGATAATCAAGGATACCAATAATGTGATTAATAAATCCTTCGGGGTTCGGGCCAGGATAATTGTCGATGATGCGGTGCATGATGATACGGTTGACATTTCCCG
>CAZIYW010000135.1:0-13576 GCA_964543525.1 uncultured Fibrobacterota bacterium
ACCATGAAGAAATGGTAAATATCGTGTAGGTCTCCCAAATTCTACGCCACCAAAAATTTAACTATCATTTAAATAATATATACTCAATGTCAAAAACAAAAAAAATCCCGATTACTCAGGTAGTAACCGGGATCATATTTTCATGCAAAATGAATATTATCTTTTTATCTATCACGACGCTGCCTTCTCCTCCTCCTTTTCTTCCTCTTTTTTCTTCAGCTCATCAAGACTTTTAGTAAAATTATTGAATTTACTGTCGTACATAAGGAAGATAGCATCACTATCATTAGTACGGACCCATCGTTCGGACTTATCCGGTTTTTTCTTTCCAACGACAAAAGCTTTCTGATCGCTGTTTTCCAGATCAACCTTCACCATGAGATAGGGTGAATCAAGACCCATGTCGCTGTCTTCCAGATCGTAGTTTTCTTCGAATTTTGATGTTTTGAAATGAGAGAGAGCACTCACCATTCTGGCGACAGCAGCGCTGTCCGCAGGATATTTCTCCGGTTTGGTTATTGTCCAGAGCGGCATACCTGCCGAATCGAGTGATTTTTCAAGGACAATGGTATTGATCTTGTTTGTTGTGGTATCCTTTTTGTTGATAGTGATTCTTTTCGCAAGATTCCTGTCGAATTTCATGACAGTCTTATCCCGCCATCGATTTTCATCAGTGAAAAAGGAATATTTAATACTCCCACTAACGCTGTAGACATTATCAGAACCCAGCGTACGGACATAATGGCTGCTCCAGTCCGGGCCGCTTTTACCGATAATAAATGAACCAATCAGCTTATCCCGGTTGTCCCAGACTTCTACTTTGGTTCCTTTTGTACTATCTACCTCAAAGACGGTTTGTTTTTCAGGATTTTGCGAGATAAGCTCGTCTTTTTTCATAATACTGAGTTTTTCCAGAACCGTTTCCACTGAAGCACTGTCTGCCGGATAGTTATCTAGTGGGTTTGTTTCGGATTTCTTTTCGCCTTCAGCAGATTTTTCCTTTTCCTCTGCTTTCTCTATAACGGAAGCAGTTTCTTTTTCGCCTTCACTCTCTTTCTTTTGATCCTCCGCAGTAGAGGAAATTATCCAACGGTCGCCTTTACGCTGAATTTTAATACTGTTTTTTTTGTCACTGATTTTAAAGGCGGAGATATTGGCCTTTGAGAATTGGGGAAAGAAGAGTTCAGATTTTCCCGGCGCTCCTTTGCCTCCTGTTTTTTCCATTAACGCAATAACTGCAATTATTGCTACAAGAATAATACCCAGTATGACAAGATTTTTAGTTTTCATTTTTCATTTCCCCCCTTTGTTTCTGTTTTTACCTGCACTGGAGTGGAGTTAATAACTTCACGGCGCTTGAAGAAAATGATAAGTCCAACAATAATAAGAATCAGCGGCATCAGCAGAATGTTTGTATAGCGGATGGTATTGGCATAAGAACTGCCCTTATCAAGCTTATCATTTTTTATAGTTCGGTCTACCAGCGAACGTGAACGGATAGCTATAAGATTTTCATCCAGGGTGAGCCAGTCAACAATATTCAGAAGGAATGCGATATTTCCGGGTGCTGCATTCTGTGCAGCGAGGAAATCGGAGTCACCGACCACCACGAGGTGTCTACCGGTATTTGAGGTAACAATTTCGCGATCCGTATCCTCTTTATCGAGCTTGATCTGACCCATGTCGGAGGTGTCGTCAGGTAACGGTTCTTTTTTGGGAGGAATCGACTTTCCTTTATAGAAACTGGTGAAATCGCCGTGCAGGTAGACCGCCAGATTCTGCGGTCCAAGTTCTTCCTGCTTTGCAGAAAAGACAGCATTCCAGTCCTGCTGGGGATTAAGATTGAAACGACCGGTTTCAACCCAGCTTTTTTCAGATGATTGTACCAGCACGGTTGCTTCAATTCCTTTTGCTTCCTCTTTTCCCTTTTCCGTTTTAGCGGAGTCAGCCAAATCTACAAGGATGGTTAACGGACTTGCCCACGGCAGAATCATCTGGGCTAAACCTGAGACAGCCGGATTATTAGTGTTAAAGCCTTTAGGAAGAATTTTTGTAATATAGGGATAATTGACCGGCACATTCATACGAAAGGGCCCGACCTGCTGCGGTATCTGTACCTGTCCGCAGGACGCGTCCAGAACGATACTCGGCTCCACTTTGACTCCATAGTGCTCAAGCAGTTTTAAAATAAGCGGATACTGTACCGAGGCGTTTACACCGCGTTCCATACTGATTTTTATTGCATCAGCAAGGACAATAAGGTTGCCGCCTTTCATGAAATACTGGTCAATTTCGAAGATATCACGCTCGGTAAAACTGTTGGCCTCACCATCGGGAACAATTAAGGTTTTATATGAGTTATCGATTTGCTTCCCATCAGAGACATCAACTAGATCGACCGCGTAGTTTTGGCCCAGCTGCTCAAAAATGGGTTTGAATTTTTCTTTGGTCGGATCAGGAGGAAGCTGTCCACGCATCTGCATACGCATTGATTCATCGAAATACATAGACGTGTCAGTTTTTAAGACAGCCACCTTTGGTGTCTCTGTGCGGAACACCTTCATGATACACTGTGCAAGGTCATATTCGAAGGTGTTCAGATTCTGAATAACCGGAATAATCTCTTTTTTATCTGCATAGAGAACGGCCAGACCGAGAAAACCGTTGATTACTTCAGCTTTATCCTTTTCATAGGTTTGCAACTGTATCTCAGGTATTCCCAGCGCTCGGACTTTTCGTTTGGTATCTTCATTTTCAGAAGGATCTTCCCATGCAATATGAAGATTTTTACCGGCATATGCCTTGAATTCACTCAGTACATCCTTGACATCAGCTTCAAGCTTTTTCATGTGAGGCGGTAGATTCTTTGAAAAGTAGACTTTGATATTAACGATATCATCAAGGTCCTTGAGAAGACTCTTTGAGGCTGATGAGATGCTGTACATTTTATTTTCAGTTAAGTCGATGCGAAAAAACTTTTTTGAAAAGATGTAGTTTGCCACAGCTACAAAACCGAAAATGATTGCAACAAAAACTACTGACTGTGTTTGGTATTTTACTTTTTTTGATGCCATATTATTCCCACTTCCTGCTTTCAATTGAACGGATATTTAAAAACAGAAAAAATCCAATAACTGAAAGGTAGTAGATAATGTCTCTGCTGTCTATAACTCCTCTTCCCACACTTTCAAAATGGTTGCCTATTCCGATATAATTAAGAACTGGAACGAGGAATGAAGGGGCGAGCATGGTAACAAACGGATTGCCAACGATAAAGAGGCAGAATGTTACAACCACACCCCCGATGAATGCCAGAATTTGATTTTCCGTCAGGGATGATATCCAGAGTCCGATGGCAAGATATGCACCGCCGAGAAAGAGTGCACCGATATAGCCGCCAATAATCGGACCACCGTCAGGATTACCCAGAATTGCTATAGTAACAGGGATAGTGATAGATAGCAACAGGGTGATAGCAAGGAAACAAAAACTCGCCAAGAATTTGCCTATCACTACCTCAATATCATTAATCGGCCACGTAAGGAGAAGCTCCAGCGTCTTCACCTTTTTCTCTTCAGCCCAGGTTCTCATGGTGATTGACGGTACAAAAATGAGAAATACCCAAGGGAGCAATGAAAAGTAACCGCGCATATCGGCCTGGTTTATTATGAAAAATCCCTGGAAGAACAAGAAGTTCGTTACCACGAGATACACCGTAATAAACACGTAGGCGATAGGCGAGAAGAAATAGGTTTTAAATTCTTTTGTAAAGATTGTCAGGATGGTCTGCATGGTGTTAACCCCTTGTAAGTTGTGTGAAAACATCTTCGAGACTGGTTCCTTCACGTCTCAATTCTGCGAGACTCCAACCGTTTTCGACGACACATTTAAATAAATCTTCACCAACATCAACGGTACCCTCTGCGTTTACCGTTGCCCGCACCCAGTCGTCCGTCAGAGGAGTCGTTTGAACATTCAGGACCACTGGTAATGCCGAGAGTTTTGTTGAGACAGTGTCCTTATCACCTTTTACCCTGAGTGAATACTGATTACTCTTTCCGCTCTTTGCGGTCAGTTCATCCGGGGTACCGGTTGCAACGGAAACACCGTCGTTAATAATAAGAATCCGACTACAGGTTGCAGCCACTTCCGAAAGGATGTGTGAGCAATAAATAACGGTTTTTTCCTCACCGATTTTTTTGATCAGCCCGCGAATTTCAATAATCTGATTCGGATCAAGTCCGGACATGGGCTCATCAAGAATGAGCAGTTCCGGATTATGAATCATTGCCTGGGCAAGACCGACACGTTGGCGGAATCCTTTTGAGAGCTTGCCAATCTGCCGCTTGGTAATCCTGGTTAAACCGCAGACCTGGTACATGGTGTCTTTTGCTTTTACAAGGTCCTGTCCTTTCAGACCGCGAAGTCCGCCTACGAATGACATATATTCGTCAACAATCATATCATTATACAGCGGATTGCTTTCGGGAAGATAGCCTATTTTCTTGCGGATTTCAAGACTGTTTTCAACTATATCAAGTCCTTGTATTGTTATCGTACCTGATGATGCAGGTATAAAGCAGGTAATAATACGCATAGTGGTAGTTTTACCCGCGCCGTTCGGCCCCAGAAATCCAAAGACTTCTCCCTTTTTGATTTGAAACGACAGTTCCTTTACAGCCTGAACCTCACCAAAACGCTTATTTAGTTTTTGTACATCAAGTATTACTGAATTGTTTGTAGTACTCATGATGGCTTACCTTTGTGTAAAAGATCGTTTCATATTTATATTTATAATTTTATAGACATAAATAGTAGCTATATAAAATGTTTTTTTATTGAATCGTTGTCAATATTGTCAGTGTGTGTTTTGCAGATATTGTCGTTTTTTACCTACAATACCTGCTAAATTTGTTAATACGTGTAATAAAAAAAGATATTGTGATTTTTTTTCTCTGATTGAGAAAAAAAAAAGAAAGAGAGAAGCATGTCCTCTCTTTCCTTGAAAAAATTTGTTATATAATTTTAAGTTACGCTTTCTTGGCGTTCTGAATTTCAACGCGAAGATTCTGAGCCAGTTTTTTAATGTTCTGCAGGCATTTGCGGGCACGGGTACCTGCAGATTTGTTGCCACGAGAAAATTTTTCGTATTCGACTTTGAGTATTTCAATTTCATTTAACAGTTCTTCCATACTCTTTTACTCCTTGATTTGGGGATTGAATGATTGAAAAATATTATTTGTATTCAAGCTTTTTTAGTATAGTCCTGTTGAAAAATTTACGTCATAGCTGACAATAATGCAAATAGTTTTTAAAAATACCGGATTTCAGAAATGCTCCAGCAGGAAATAGGTACCTGCCGGAATAAGGGAATTATTGATAAACGGGATATGTTTTAAAATACCCTCGGCAAATAAATTGTTTAGTATGCCGGGATGCCTCTTTTTTTCAATAACTTTCGTTTTCTCCGGTAAATTAAGACTTTTCTTGAGATACGCAAGTGCATCACTGTATCCGCCGAGGCTATCGATAAGACCTATTTCAAGCGCCTGCTGACCGGTAAATATCCTTCCGTCGGCGAGGCTGCGGACTGTGTCAATTTCCATTGCACGTGCTTCGCTCACATGGGTTATAAACTGGGTGTGGGTGTTATCAATGAGCGCCTGTAGATATCTCCTTTCTTTTTCGGTGAGTTCACGGTTGGGATTGCCGACATCTTTCAGTTTTCCCGCTTTTATCGTTGTCATCGATATGCCCAGTTTATCCAGAAGTTTATAGTAGTGCGGGAATTGAAAAATAACACCGATACTACCGGTAATGGTACCCGGGTTTGCAAAGATTTTTGAGGCTGGACTTGCGATATAATATCCCCCGGATGCGGCAACATTACCCATACTGACCACCAGTGATTTATGGCTCTCACGATATTGCAGTACCTCTTTATAAATTTCCTGGGATGGTGCCACAGCACCACCGGGTGAGTCAATACGCAGAATTACTCCGGCGATGCTGTTATCTTTTCGGAATTCTTCAAGCTGTTTCACATAGTTTTCAGCAGAATAAATAACATCAAATATTTTAACAAGACCGATTTTTTTACCTTGAGCGGTCAGTGAGAAGGCGCCGCCCTCTTCTTGTGACGTGAGTATCAAGAGTGAACCGACAATTACCGGCGCCGAAATGATACACAGTATTATTATGGTCTGTCGTTTGGTCATGAATCCTCCGGTAAAAAAATTCTCAGTGTATCGCCGGGCATAATAACCGAATTTTTTGTAAGATTATTTGCCCGATATAGTAAATCAACCGTAACGTTAAACAGATATGCAATTGACCAGAGGTTATCGCCCTTTTGTACTTTATAATATATAATGCGTCCGGGGAGTTGTTGTGTATTCATCTTTTTCACCGGTCTTTTTTTCCCACCCACATCGGGTATATGGATGAGATCTCCCGGTCGTATTATAGCATCCGATGTCAAGTCGTTTAATTTCAATATCTGAGACACATCGGTCGAAAAGAGGTCGGCAAGAGAGCTCAGGTTATCACCTTTTTTTACCTTGTAAATAATTATGTTGCCTTTTCGAGTAACTGGTGAATCACTGTGTATTACCGATTTTTGACTGCCGTAATATCTGAGTTTTTCACCCGGTTTAATGATTGGCTGATCGAGATTTTTATCATTCCAGGAGGCCAGATTTTCCACAGTGGTACCAAGCATTTGCGCAATACCGTACAGTGTTTCGCCTTTCTTTACAGTATGAGTATGATACGGCCCGGGAGGTGTCTGTGGTTTTTTCTGTACCTGCGAACTGACCTGAGGGGTTATGTTCTTTTGAGAAACGGTATGAATATCCTCTATATACAACTTTAAAACGGTACCCGGTTGCAACCGGCGTGGATTTGCAATATTATTCCAGCGGCAGATAGCGTTGATTTTTATATTAAAGAGTTTGGATACATCAGCTATGGTTTCTCCCGAGCTGAGTTTGTAACGAATAGGTTTTAGACCTTTCTTTAAAAAGGTTTTTGGAACCTGGGATGATTTCCGGGTGTTGCCCGACACTTTTTTTCCGGTCGTTCCGGAAGCTCTTACCGGCGGATAGTTGCTGTTTATCGGAACGGGAATATAGAGATATCGTCCGGCAACGATAAAATTGCTGCGCAGCTTGTTAATTGACTTTATTGCCGGTACAGAAATTTTAAAACGATGGGCAATACTTATAAGATTATCACCACTTCGAATACGATATCGATACCAGCGTACCTTATCATCTTCTGAGAGTGTTTCGTAGAATACTTTAAAAGTGTCTGTAAGGCCGGAAGGAATGTATAAGGCGACATTATCCATATTCGGCGGTGTACACCACTGCCGTATATGCGGATTATATCTTTTTAATTCAGAATAGGGGATATTCAATCTGTCTGATATTTTATTCAGGTCAATACAGTCGGAAATCAACACCGTATCAAGGTTGAAGGTATCGGTTTGTTCGACTTCAATACCGAAACATTGGGGATTTTTCCCGATTATTTGATACGCGATAAACTGGGGGACATAGTTCATTGTCTGCTTCGGCAGCTTCAGTTCCCAGTACTCATTCGATACAGCGTTTTTAACGGCACGGACTATATTGCGTTCCCCGCAGTTATATGCAGCAAGAGCAAGATACCAGTCATTAAAATCCATATAGAGTTTTTTAAGATATTGAATAGCAGCACACGTTGATTTCAGAGGGTCCCTGCGCTCATCAATCCAGTAATTTATTCGCAGGCCGTATATCCTTCCGGTTGAGGGGATAAACTGCCAGATTCCTGAAGCGTGGGCACAGGAATAAGCCTTTGGATTGAAACCGCTTTCCAGGATAGGCAGGTAGGTAAGATCGGTCGGTAATCCGTGGTCGGTAAATAACCGCCGCATTAACGGCAGGTAGTGATTGGCACGGGTAAGTAATCGTGGTAATGCACGGTGGCGTTTGGTAATTATGGAAAATAGGGCATTCTGCACTCGCTCGTTGTGCACAATCGGAATATTGTAGGGAATTCCCTCCTCACATTCAAGAATGGAGCGTATGGTGCTGTCATCGGGAGAGAGTGAGAGCGTGTCAATTGTTTGTGAAATCTGATACCGGAAAATAATCGATGAGAGCGAGAGCGGGATACTGTCCAGATATTCATTTGGTAATGCGTTCGTATACAATTCAGCAATGCGCGTTAGAGCATTGGCTGTATCACACCAGGTATCCTTTTCTGGCAATCCATTCTTAAGTTCGATAATGCCGATTGCTTCGCTTAACATAATATGGGCCTGTTGGTATTCTTTCAGAATACATAATGTATGAGCCATTTTTAAAAGAGAGTCAATAATAGATTGCGTGGTAATCGTATCGGGTGCATGCACTTCAGATGTTTCGTCATGGACGGTTAACGTATCCGGTTCCGGCACAACTTCTGTCTGTATAACCGTCGTTGTAGGTGTGCATCCAAAAAAAAATGACAGAAAACAGAGAAAAGAAATATATATAGGTATATTTTTTTTATTCATCGCTGCATTGGTTGTTTCGCCGCTATGACGTGATATTTACCGTTATGAATAAAATAGCATTCGTGTAGGATAAGGAAAAGAGCGAGTTGCACAAAATACGGATATTTAATAAAAGCCGGTACTACCGGCTCCGGTGACAGTACACCCTGTTTCCGTCGTATCACTGAAGCACCTGACAGGCAATACCATTCCCATTGTATGTATGTTACATGGTAGCTGCCGGATCGAGTGTAGGAGTTTTAAATCTGTTCTTGATTGGGTTAAGTACTTGGTATTTGTAAATAAGCCCCCGATGGGAACGACATTCCGCGTAGGCACGGTCAATTTTGGGTTGTAATTTTTTTATACCGGGGCCGCAGTAATTAACATACATACGCGTTTGCTGTGAGCAGACGTTATAATGCGGGCAGTTAATACATGATACTTTTGAATGTTGCACGATTCTACTCCCCTGGTTAAGAGTGAAAAGGAAGGGCTCTTATTCGGGAACAACTGGCAACAGGTAACTGAAAATATTTAGAATTATACTACTAATTATAACCAACAATATATGGTGTGTCAACAGGTAATTATACCCAAGAGATTGTGTTTTGCCATATCTACTTATATTTTAGAGGGTTAGCGGAAGGGTAATTTTTAATTTAAATAAAATAAAATGTGTTAATTCTATATATATATATTTCAGAAAATAATCAGCCCCGTGAATGCGTGATATGAAAAAGAAAAATACCTTTTTGAATACTGAATGCCGGGCAGCTAGGTACTCCTTTGGCGCTTGCTTTTATCACTCGGGTTATATCCAAGTCCTCCCCATAATGAAATAGCATGCAGTGGGCAGACATCAAGACAGATTCCACATCCGATACACTTTGTTTTGTCTATGGAATGGCGCTCGCCCTTTTCACCAACGATAGCACCCTTTACCGGGCAGACCGGAAGGCATAGTCCGCACCCGTCACATTTCGTGTCAATATTTGCTTTCGGGCGAGCCTTAACAAGATCAACAAAACAGTGTGACGGGCATTTATACGCTGCAGAGATGAAGTTTTCCGCTTTTGTATAGTCAAGAACCGGAAGGTTGTTTTTCATTTCAATGGCACCTGACGGTGTTGCTTTTACACAAAGAGTGCAGGCGGTGCAGCCCACCGAGCAGTATTTTTTGACTTTACCGCCCCGCTCGTGATTATTACAGGCAATAAAGATTTTATGCACTTTAGGGATAAGTTCAATCAGCGATCGGGGACAGGCGGAAACGCAGTTGCCGCATCCGGTACATTTTGCGGGGTCGACAACTGCAACATGATTATCGTTTATTCTGAGCGCATTAAACGGACATGCCCGTACACAGCTGCCGAGACCGAGACAGCCGTCTGAACATACCTTTGAGGCGTTTCCGGTCAGGACAGCGGCGTGGCAATCAGTGATCCCGTCATAGACTGCGCGCTCCTTTGCTTCCCGGGTACCTCCTTTACAATGCACGACTGCCATTTTTGCTTCTGCAAATGCTGCATCAACACCCATTATTTCGGCTATTTTGCTTGCGATTTTCCGGCCACCGGGAATGCAGCCTGTGGGATCGGCCTTTCCTTCAACCACTGCCTTCGCGAAAGCACCGCATCCGGGATAAGCGCATCCGCTGCAATTGGCTCCCGGTAATAGTTCCTGAATCTGCGCGACGCGTGGATCAACGTATACATGCAGCTTCTTCGAGGCAATGCCGAGAAAAATGCCGAAAAAAAGCCCTACGCTCCCCACAATTATTACCGGAAGTAGTACCACGTCTGGTTATCCTCCAATAGACTGAAAAAAGTTCAAACCTGAAAAACCGAGAAATGCAATTGCCATGAGTCCTGCAGCAATGAAGGCTATCGGCAGACCCGCAAGCGTTTTCGGGATATTTGCCAGTTCCAGTTTTCCCCGTATTCCCGCCATGAGAACAAGCGCAAGAGTAAAACCGATGCCGGATGAAATTCCATTTACAATACTTTCAAGAAAGTTATAGTCTTCAGTTACTGTATTAAGTACCGCAACACCGAGTATTGCGCAGTTTGTGGTAATGAGCGGGAGATATATGCCGAGCGCATCATACAGATTCGGTGAAAACTTCTGCAGCGTCATTTCAACCAGTTGCACGAGTGAGGCTATGACAAGAATGAAAATGATTGTATATAAATACGTAACGTTATAGGGTATAAGAACATAATTGTATATAATCCAGGAAAACATGGAGGCCACGCTCATGACGAATATGACGGCCATCCCCATCCCCAGAGCGCTTGACAGTTTTTTCGACACACCGAAGAAGGGACACAGGCCGAGAAATCGGGTGAGCACGAAATTATTAATCAGTATGGCACCGATTGATATTTGAACAAGCGTTGCGATATTCATGCGTTCTCCACCTTATTTTTTTGACGGACCGCATTGACGATACCCATGACAAATGCAATGGTAAAAAAGCCTCCCGGAGCAAGGATGAAAAGGGTCATGGGTTTAAAACCCGGGAGGAAGGTCAGCCCGAGCAGCTTATTACTTCCGAGGATCTCACGAATAGTACTGAGAATACATAGAGATACGGTAAAGCCGAGCCCCATGACGATCCCGTCAACCAGTGAATGGATAATATTGTTTTTTGATGCGAATGCTTCTGCACGGCCCAGAATGATGCAATTCACGACAATTAAAGGGACAAATATTCCCAACTGTTTGTCAAGGTCAGGGAAGTAGGCCTTCATTACCAGCTGGGTTATCGTTACAAAGGTTGCAATCACTATAATAAAGCAGGGAATACGGACTCTGTCAGGTATCAATTTTTTAATGATGGATATGATGAGGTTAGAACAGGTCAGTACGAATGTTGCTGCAACACCCATACCAAAGCCGTTTTTCAATGAGGTGCTTACCGCAAGGGCCGGGCATAATCCCAATGCGAGGATAAGAATAGGATTTTCAGTAATAATACCGCGTTTCAGTTCTTCCTTTAACATAGTTATTCCTCATCGGAGGTTGTGAGCGGGTCCGGTTCCAATTGCACATCCTCTTTTTCTTTTAATGCCGAAAAATAGGCGTAGGCGACTTTTTTAATTTCTTTTTTAATTGCTTCCGTGGAAATCGTTGCACCGGTTATCGCAGTAATGGTGTTATTCATCTGCATGCTCTTTTTTTGCTCTTCAGACAGTTTGTGCCACTCCGGTGATTTGTGGTCGAGGCTGATATCTTTCGTGACATCAATTCCTTTGAATTGTTTTGTAAACCAGGGAGTGTCCCGTTCCCTTTTCGTCAGTAACCCGTTCCATAAATATTTTTTTGAGACAGTTTCTTTTACTCGTGCCCCCAGGCCGGGAGTTTCCTCCTGGGAGAGAATGGTGAGTCCCAGTATGGTACCTTCCGGGTTAATACCGACCAAAAATTCTATGGTACTTGAGTATCCTTTTGCCGAGCCTTTAAATGCGTATCCGATAATTGAGGAGTCCTTCAATGCGGCCCAGTATGTACCCGGAATCGCCGGTGTTTTTTCGCGCTTTTTAATGGATGTTCCTTCGGGTAACACCTCCTGCAGCGCCTGCTCTTCCCGGAATTTTTTCTCAAGAGCGATTTTTTCCTTCGTTTGTTTATAAGTAAAGGAAACGGCAAGGCCTGCAGCGGCGGATATCATAAAAAGAACAGTGGCAAGCTTTGCTATGTCACCCATTTATTTTGCCTTTCCATAAATAATAGGGCGAATATACCGGTCAATAAGCGGTACAAAGAGATTCATTATTAAAATTGAATACGAAACACCTTCCGGATACCCGCCGAATTTTCGTATTGTAAAGGTCAGGATACCACATCCCGTACCGAATATAAACCGGCCTTTAGTGGTAATAGGCGATGTTACCATATCGGTTGCCATATAGAATGCTCCGAGTACCAGACCGCCGGATAGTACGTGATAGGTGGGAATAATCAGCGCGTCAGATGAAAGCAAATCGCCGGTAGCCCCGTTGAAAATCCAGTACAGGATAAACACCGTACCAATATATGAAACCGGAATACTGAAACCAATAATGTGTTTATACATCATAAACAATGCACCCATAACAAGAGCGATGACCGAGGTTTCTCCAATACAACCGCCAACATTTCCAGTCAGCAGATTCGGGAATGCGCTTTGAAAATCCAGTGCCTGAAAATTACCATTTATCAGAGCTTCTTTGAAAGCGGTTAAGGGCGTTGCCTGCGAGATCGCGTCGATCTGTCCGGACAGACCGTTTATTGAGCCGAATCTGGTCGGCGAAAAAGTTGTCATCGCCGCCGGATAGGAGGCCATAAGGAATGCCCTTCCCGCAAGCGCCGGATTAATAAAATTATTACCCAGTCCACCAAAAGCCATTTTAGCGACACCGATTGCAAATACGGAGCCCAGCACAGCCATCCATATCGGAAGATCCGGTGGCAGATTAAAAGCAAATAAGATTCCCGTAACCAGGGCGCTGTAATCCTTGAGCGTAGATGGTCTCCTGAGTAGATATCTGACGATAATCCATTCCGTGGCCATGCAGGAAAAAACGCTAACACCGGTTAACAGTATCGAGCGTATTCCGAAAAACCAGATTGAAGCGCAAAGCGCCGGAATAAGTGCAATTGCAACAGAAATCATGATGGATGATACCGATTCTTTATAACGTATATGCGGAGACGTCGCTATGTGTAACAGGGATTGCTGTTTTTCTTCAGACATGTTCTGCTCTAACCTTCTTCTTTTTTTCTTTGTTCCGCCGCAGCCGCTTTCCGTGCCTCAGTAACATGATATTTTCCCAGTTTTATATATTGCACGATATTTATTTTCGCAGGACAGACATAGGCACAGGAGCCACATTCGATACAATCCAGTACACTCCATTCCTCAGCTTCAGAAAATAATTCCTTATTCACATATTTAACGAGTGCATAGGGAGACAGTTGAATCGGGCATGCTTTAACACAGCGACCACAATGGATACATTCAAATTCACCTACCCCGGGTTGAATATCATCATATAGTATTAATCC
>CAZIYW010000136.1:0-13075 GCA_964543525.1 uncultured Fibrobacterota bacterium
CGTAAAAAGAGGCTATTTTATTTAGTAGGTCTCTTAAATTCTACGCTATCAATTTGTTAAGATTCTATCTTGGCTTTTATCATAAATATCACTTTTTAAACTGCATAAAAGAGATTTGGCTCTACGTATAATGTTAAACAATTTGATATAGTAGAAATTTTCCCAATTTAGCCGTATAATAAATATGAGAGGGGAGTGATACTCCAGTTCCACTGAAAATGAGGTTTTCTCCTGTTTATTACCACCATTTTGATTATATTTTATTGTAGAGAGAGAATTTTACGTTCTACGTTAAGGGAGAGAGAAATGAAATACTCACGTAGTGTATCCGTTACTTTTTTTATCCTTATTGCCTTATTCATATCATCAACATATACCTACGACAAACTGGAACCGACTCACCTTCCACCGGCCGGACTCGATTCCACCAAAATACCGCAGCTTATCTGCCTCGGTTTTGACGACAACCGTTTTGCGGACGGGGTTAACTGGGTGAAGGATGTTCTGCTCAAGGATCGGGTGAATCCGCAGGGAGCCGGAAATAAAGCAACATTTGATGGTACGCCATATATGGCTACTTTTTATATCATCTCGAATGCAGAGATTAAGGATGCCTGGCGTGGGGTGTACGATTATGGCTGTGAGGTCGGCAATCATACACTCACCCATGAGCATAACATGTCGGATCTTAACTATGAGCAGGGGTATCAGGAGGTGGGCGAATGCAGCAAATATATTGTTAATACTATCGGTATACCGCCTTCGCAGATATATGGTTTCCGTACACCATACCTTGCATGCACGTTGACTGAAAATACCACTTTCAAAATCCTTAAAGACCTTGGTTTCATGTACGATTGCACTTTGGATAACGGAACCCAGGGTACCCAGCTTCAGTGGGCAACGCCATATTTCCCCGGTACCATGGAAGGAGGATGGATATGGTACACTGCTATAGCTACACAGGGACTCTGGCAGACACCAACCGTGATTTTTCTCGCGCCGGGTGCAACCACTCCACAGGATAAGGGTTTTGATAGTGGTATCTGGCCTAACGGCAAGGACTTATATGGCTATCTTAAAGCAACACTTGACTGGCATTACAACGGTACACGATCACCAATGGACATCGGTGTGCACAGTGATTATTATTCAGCAGAAAACGACGGCAACCTAAATTTCACTACCAGTTATACAACCCGACGGCAGGCGCTCATTAAATTTCTTGATTACTGTGCTACACTGCCTGATGTTAGAATTGTCAGAATGGTTGATTTTATACGATGGATGAAAAATCCGGTGGCGCTGGATGACCTGTCGAAAAACCATCTCTATACCATAGATAAAACAATTAAAAGCAAAAATCTCCTTGAGTGTGTCAATGTCACAGCTACCGGTATTACTGCTGATCTGCAGGGCGGCAAACTCACTGCCTCAGGCACGATAAATGCCGACGGCAAACTCGTTGCAGAGCGTCTTGCTGATGTGGTTCTTGATCCGAATAACAACCTTAAAGATGTAAACGGATTTGAAATTACCTATACTTCGAACGTGCCGTTGCGTATGATTCTGATACAGTCCGATCTGGAATCTGATAAGGCATCCCATTTCATCGGCCTGCCGTCGCAGCCTGCAGGCGGTACTTATTCAAAACCGGTAAGTCCGGTCTATTTCAACAAACCGCGCTACATGTCCGATGCGATTGATGCAATCCCCATGGACCTTTCCAAGGTTACCAAATTCGCATTCTCACCTATGGTACTCGATACATCGGTGTCGGTATCCTTTGAAATTACCAATATCACCTTTTATGGTACCGATAAATTCGGGACCGTTGGGGTAAAACATACACCTGCTGCAAATACGAAACAGTCACCGGTAACACTGATTCATGCCGGTAATCACAGGCTGGTACTTGACAGTAAACATCAGGGTACCTGGTCGTTTACAGTGTATACTGTTTCAGGACGGTGTGTGGTCAATAGAAGGAATTGTCCGCTGGAGAAGGGAAGACAGACCCTGACCTTTCAATCACCTCTTGCCGACGGAATATATTTCATCCGTTTCAGCACAAATGGGGTTGTTGTATCGGAGCGTATTAGTGTCAGATAGAACATACCATCATCTGTAAAACAATTGTTATCATCCCCATCTTTTCTTTTATCTTTTCGCAGTAGTCTTTACCGAACGACCAAACGGGCATCGTTACCCTGAACACCGGGCGGACGGATAGCACAGAAGGCATTTTTTACGGTATCTTCATGGACTGCCTGTACTGCACCTATTGCACCGGCAACTGCAAGCTCAGCTACAGCGCCGGAAACGGGGATACGCTTGATAGCATAAATATGCCGCTCTTTATGAACTCTTTTAATGGCGGGCATGGGTTTGGTATGCAGCGATAAGGTCAGCATTTCCTGTAACAGACCTGCATCGGTCAGGCGTTGCTGGATAGCACGCAGACGATCCGTTGATTCAGGATGCCCGCCACGTAAAATATGGTCGAGGTACTTTTCGTGACAGATATAACCGGTTTTTTTTTTGCATTCCCGCCGGTTTCGGCAAGAACGGGAAATATCTGTGCTGCAAGAATTCCCTCACCAATACTCGTTAAAAAATCTCTTCTACTCAGCATAATCGGGAAACTTTCTCTGTTTTCAGATTTGATTCAGGAGAGGTATGGATACTGTTTCACTCTATCCCTGCTATAATTGTACGGTAATGCTGCACTCACTGACAACGAAATAATCATAAACCTGCTAAAAGTTCATTTTTTTTCTTTCATAGCGGGAAAATTTTTAAATTTCATGATACAATATAGGGTGCTTTGGAATACGCATAATTTCTGTTTTATTTACCATAAAATATAACCCGATGTTATTCAGTAAAAAATACTGGACAGGAAAATTAATTCAGAACGAGATAATCTATATCCGGTATAATACGAGTAAAATCGATTATCTCCGCAGTTATATCCCGCAGAAAAAACGTGAGGTATTTGACCTGATTCCCTTTCTGCTCCATGAAGAGGACCCGGCTTTGTCACGAGACGGGTTTGAACCGTGTGCGCTGACCGGGATTTCGTGCTTTACCTACAGCCAGGATTTAAAGAAGCTTATTAAACGCTATTTCCCGCGTTTTACTATATCACGCGGGGCCAGGCGCAGGCTTCCCATTACATTTCTCGCATTGATGGGCTCCATTGGGTCGGTGGCTTTTACCAATGAGAGTGACATGGATTTCTGGGTCGGTATTGACACCATAACCGAGGATATGGATCTCTTTTCACTTGAAGATCGTTTTAGGCAGATCGAGCGCTGGGCCTTTAACACTGCAGGGCTGGAAACACACTTTTTTATAGCTGACTTGAATAAAATCAGACGTGACGATTACGGTGATCTGAGCGAAGAATCATGCGGCTCCACACTCGGTAAGCTCCTGAAAGACGAATTCTACCGCACCGCAATTATTGTCGAAGGAAAAATGCCCTATTACTGGCTCATGTCGCCAGGTACCACTGATACTAATTATGCGAAAAATATTGAAAAGCTGCGTGCTGATTCCCGGTTCACCCACGAAAACTATGTTGATCTCGGTAATGTACACCAGATTGATCCGGGTGAGTATTTCGGCGCTGCGCTGTGGCAGCTCTTCAAAGGGCTGCACAACCCGTTTAAATCGGTACTGAAAATGGCAGTGCTCGATAAATACTCCGCTTCGGAAAAACGGGTGGTACCCCTGTGTGAGGAGTACAGGAGTGAGGTGTTTCAATCGCAATCACCGGGTATTTTGGATGTTTACCTGTTTATGATTGAGTCGGTACGAACTTTTTATACCGACCAGAACCTGCTCTCGATGCGGAAGATAATCGAGGAATGTTTTTTAATACGAAACCTGCTCACCTTTGAGAACGTTCAGCAGGAGGATAAGGCGCGGACACAGCTCTTTCTGCATCTGGGGGAACGGTGGGGATGGACCAGAGCGCAGGTTGAAGATTTTGCCGCATTCCGCGAGTGGGATTTTACTAAACGGGAAGCATTGAAAAAACGGGTTATCGGCTACCTTATCGAGAGCTATAACCGTATACGGGCCCGTACAAAAAACACCAGAGCGGTTATCTCCGATCGTGACCTTACCGTTGTCGGTAAAAAGCTCAAATCAATCCTTGAGCCAAAAGAGAAAAAGATACCATATGAATACTCTCTCTTCATTGCAAAGGATGTCTCACTGATAAATCTCGATATAATCTCTTCTACGCCGATACGTGATGACTGGCTGGTTTCAATTACGATTAAAGGTTCCCGCAGTGAACGGCCCCAGATACAGAGAACTGTGCCGAATCCGCTCGTAGCCTGTGCCTGGTGCAGCCTGAATAACTTTTTCAGCGGTAAGGAACTGGTTAAAATTACCAGCAGGACAAGTCTGGTGTCCTCGGAAATAATTAACTGTATCACGGCCTGCAATACTTTTTTCCCCCGGGATGAATCGGATACACTGAAAATTCAGGATCTGCTGGATAACCTGTATATAACGCATCTCTATGTCATGCCGAATTGGGAGAATCCGGAGTGGAACGCTGGTGTCGCCTCGCTGTTTGTGCTGTATAAAAACAACATCGGTGAGCTGTTTTATGATTTCACAAAAGAGAAAAACTGGGAATACTGGCTCATTAAAGAGATATTTGAGAAAACAATCGGTGTAGCGCACGTAAAAAAGCTTACCTGGGGTGTGCATATTTTCAAGGGTCGCTCAAGTTCAACACGGAGAGTCAGTGGGATGGTTTCTAATTTTATTAAGGAGTACATTGCTGAGGCAGGATAGTATACTATTAAATCGCAACGTACAATCGTTATTTTGAATTATTTGCTGTACGATTCCGTAACTGATAGCCGTATTGTATAGCATCTATGCGTATCGCGGGTGATGCTGCTTTTCGTCTGTACTGGTAGATATACAACGTTTTAATTCAATAGTAAAAACTGACAGCAGATTAAAAGGAAAATCCTGTAAATAGGACCAACGGCCTGAAAATACAGGATTTTCCTGTTCAAATGAAAAGAAGTACCGATTGATTATTGTTTCAACTTTTCAATTTCTTTTTCCACTTCTTCCGCGCCTTCAGCGGAGAACGTGGTTTGAGCTGCATTATACTATGCCGCAAAGATTATAGAAACATAAAAATACAGATAACCTTATCTATCACCCCATTCCAGAAACTATATTGATTCTCTGCGTAGAAACATACTGGAGGTGTACCATGGAACCGGACGTACAGGATCTCGCAAAGGCTTTTGCCCGTATTGATACTGTTCGTACCATGAAAAAATTCTTTAATGAGATATTCACTGAAGCTGAGCGAAAAGATCTTGCGTTGCGTTGGCAGCTTATGAAGATGCTGAAAAGCGGCGCGTCTCAGCGGGAAATTGCCGCGCGACTGGGAATCAGTTTGTGTAAGATTACCCGTGGCGCTAAAATAGTGAAAGAAAAAAAATCGGTTACCAACAAAATTATCGATAAATGATGAACAAACGTTTTAATTAATACCTATTTCAGGAGGAATAGTATGGATTTTAAAGTGTATCTGCGCGATGATGAGATACCGAGACAGTGGTATAACCTGGCACCCGATCTACCCTCTCCACTACAACCGCCGTTGGGCCCCGACGGTAATCCTGTCACACCCGAAGCACTGGCACCGGTGTTTCCGATGAATCTGATAGAGCAGGAAATGTGTCCCGATTCATGGATTGATATACCCGAAGAGGTTTTGCAGATTCTCTATCGATGGAGACCGTCACCTCTGAAACGGGCGGTATACCTTGAAAAAGCACTTGACACACCGGCAAAAATATATTATAAGGACGAAAGCCTTTCACCGCCCGGGAGCCATAAACCGAACACCGCAGTGCCGCAGGTATGGTACAACAAACAGTTCGGCACAAAGACAATAACTACTGAAACCGGCGCGGGTCAGTGGGGGAGTGCCCTCTGTTTTGCCGGCGCACTCCTCGGCCTTGAGATTAAAGTTTTTATGGTGCGCATAAGTTTCGACCAGAAACCTTTTAGAAAGATGATGATGGAGACCTGGGGAGGAAACTGTGTGGCAAGTCCCAGCACTGAAACCGAATCGGGCAGAAAATTTCTTGAAATGGATCCTGACACACCCGGCAGCCTTGGTATGGCTATCAGCGAAGCGGTTGAAGCTGCGGTAACCGATGGATCAGGAAAAACCAAGTATTCATTGGGAAGTGTGTTGAACCATGTCATGATTCATCAGAGTATTATCGGCCTTGAAGCAAAGAAACAGCTGGAAAAGATCGGTGTTGATAAGCCTGATATTGTCATTGGCTGTGCCGGCGGCGGCAGTAATTTCGCTGGAATCGCTTTCCCCTTTGTCTACGACAAAATAAACGGTGCCGATATCGAAATTATACCGGTTGAACCAACCTCGTGTCCGACCATGACCCGTGGATTATATGCCTATGACCACGGCGATACCGCTAAAATGACACCGCTGCTGCCCATGCATACGCTCGGGCACAGCTTTGTACCGCCGCCTATCCATGCAGGCGGCTTGCGCTATCATGGAATGGCGCCGCTTGTTTGCCAGGGTATCGTTGAAGGATTGTTGACACCCCGCGCAATTCACCAGCTCGAATGCTATGAAGCTGCTGTGCAATGGTCACGAACAGAAGGCTTTATTGTAGCACCTGAGACAAGCCATGCAGTCGCGGCTGTGGTTCAGGAAGCTAAAAAAGCCAAAGAGGAAGGAAAAGAAAAGACTATTCTGTTTAATCTCAGCGGCCATGGCTATATGGACTTGCTCGGTTATTCAAAGTATATCCATAATGAACTTTCGGACTATGCGCTTCCGCAGGAGCAAATAGATAAAGCAGAGTCCGAACTGGAAGGGCTGCCAAAACCGGAGATAAAGAAAACAGGTAAATGGTAGTATTTTTTAACGCGTAACATTACTATAATTACACAGGGACAGGTTTCGCCACCTGTCCCTGAATATTCTTTGTAAGGTTAAAGAAACATGATTACCGAAAATGATCACCGCAGTCGACGGTGTCCACGGTTGGGGCACGATGTGCCTTTTTCGTATTGCAGAAAACCCGGAGAAGATATTCCCTGTGCAAAAATATACGACTGCTGGTGGGAACAGTTCGATATACAGACCTTTATGAGCAGCAATTATTCTCAGGATATCATTCAGAGAATAACGAAACCTCCTCAAGCGAAAACAACCTCACTTATAGAGATGATACAGCAGATTCAAAAGAGAAGAAAAAAGTAACGTATCACTTTTACCGGTAATGGTAATTCCCACTTTAATTTTCCTGTGGCTGTTTTTATCTTTATAGCTCATTTATAGGAACAGGAATTTTTGTGAAATCTCTTTATACTCAAATGGCACAAATGTATACCGGTATTATAGCAGTACTGCTGTATACAACACTATCAGCGGCAGATAAACCTGAAACAATAACAATACTCGCAACCGCAGAAACCCATGCCATGCTCGATGCGTGCAACTGCAGCGATTCACCTGACGGCGGTTTGCCGAAGCGGGCAACAGTACTGAAAAAGCTTGCTGAAGAGAATGAACTGCTGCTTCTTGATGGAGGAGGTTTTTCCGGCGGCGGTATCTATGATTTTTACACGGAAGGCAGAGCCCGCGATTCCCTGCGTACCCTGCTGACACTGAAAGCAATGGCACTGATGGGATACGATGCGGTGGCCGTTGGAGACGAAGAACTCCAGTATGGCGCGAAATGGCTTGTTTCTGAAGCAGGAAAAGCAGGTGTATCCCTGGTTTCAGCAAATTGCCGATATTCTTCCGGCGGCAGTGTCGCTGAACCTTATCTGATAATAAAAAAGGGCAAAGCTACTTTTGGTATTACCGCGGTTACCACCCGGGAAAAACTCTTTCCTCTCGACCCCTTAGTTATTGTTGATGATCCTGTTGCCTCTATTAAAAAAATATGGAAAAAACTGAAAAAGAGATCCGATTATCAAATCATCCTTTCCCATCTGGGGGAAGAAGCTGTGCAGGAGCTTCTGAAACAGTTCCCCGCATGCGATATTATTGTAAACGGCCACCGTAAAATGAGCGTACAACCTGTGGTTTCTCTTGACAATCAGCTGCTTATGCAGTTTGGATTTCAGGGCAAGTATATGTCGAAGATTGATCTGTCGGTAGTACGAAAGATGTTCCATCCTTATAGCAATGACTGGCTGGTAATTGATGATACGATACCTGATGATGCGCAGGTGCGGCAACTGGTTGACGAATACTATGTTACGTCGTTACCGAGAAAAACGGTGTTTGATCTGTATATCATGAGCCAGTGCCCTTATGGACTGCCAGCTCTGCGTGACCTTTATCTGTTTTCAGAACGGTTCCCGTCAACGAAGCTATCCGTCTGGTTTATCGGTGATATTCTGGAAGACCGTTCGCTGAAATCGTTACACGGTGAGGAAGAGCTCTTTGATGAAAAGCTCTGGCTCGCTGTGAAGCATCTTTATCCGGATATGTGGCCCCATTTTTTATACCTTGTCTCTGTTGAAGGGGTGACTGCGAAAAGGGCACTGATTGATCTGGATATTGATACGGAAAAAATACTGGACTGGGCAAAATCACGCGGCAGTGAAGCGCTTGCCAACCATTATTACCGGTCAGAGCGGCAGAATATTAACGCCTCGCCAACACTTTTTATCAATAACCGGATGTATCACCCTGAGATATCCTGTCTGCGTCTGTCAAAAGAGTATTGTGATGATATTACGGCTGCAGAGCGACCGCCTGTGTGTGATTCATTACCGGAATGCTTTGAAGACAGAGATTGCAGGCGTGAAGGGAAGGTCGGCATCTGTAAAAAGGAGGAAGACGAAGCAGGCGGGACCTGCACCTTTACCGATGCGGTGCAGTTTGATTTTATTGTTGTCGTGCCGGATTCCCCACTCGTTCATACTGAAGTAAGCTCAATCGCCACAACGGAAGAACTTTTTCCCGGGGCGGAAATTGTTATCCGGCAACAGAACTCAGAAAAGGGGAAAAGATTTATTCAGCAGTTCGATCCACCTGCATTGCCCATGTATCTTTTTGAAAAGAAAGTTGAACAGGCGGTTAATTTCGGGAAAATTCAATCCGGACTACGGGATCTTGGTGAATGGTACACATTCAAGTATAATGTAATGAAAAAACACTTTTTTTATAAACGGGAAAGGAGAAAAGGAGCACTTACCCTGTATCTTGACCCTCTATTCCCGGATATCGGTAACGTGTTAAAAACAGTCCTGCATTTTTATCCAGGCTGCAAAGGTATTACCATTCGGCCGGTAATATTTGAAAAGGATATCACTAATCAATCTGAACGTGAAGAGAAAATGCGCCATGAAGAGGCTTTGCGCTGGCTTGTACTGAATGAGTTCTATTCACCTGCCGTATTTGCAGCATACCTGAATGCATACCGGTTCCAGCCGGGGAGCTCCTACTGGTTTTCAGTGCTTAAAGAACACAATGTCAGTGTTGATGACTTTGTTAATAAAGTAAAAGAAAACAATGCATTGCTGCAAAAACTATGGAAAGAAATTGAAACCCTCTCGATTAGTGAGCCGGTTGAATTGCTGGTTGATAATCAGGAATTGCTGCTGATTAAGAATGAGCGGTTTCTGGAGGAGATATTGAAAGGTATTGCAGGGGAGTAATGAAATTCGGATAACGGGCCATATGGCAGACGAAAATATAGTCTGAAAAGTCTTCCATGTCTGAGTTGGATCCAGGCCTGGTTGACGTTGCTCAGTGGCGGGTAGCTGTATTTCCCGCGGAGAATATCCTCCTGCAGACGTTCGCCGCTCCAGTCCCTCAGTCGTTCATGTTAAGTGTGGAAAAATATCTCGTAACCAGGTAATTAATCATCAACAGTCAGTATCATCTCCGGAAGAGATGATACTCCATTGTGATATAGCAAGAACTGCTTATTGTTCACAACCACCGTTTCAAACGCAGGCGCTTATACCAGTATCGGGCAATTCGAAACAGCACTCGTGAGAATCCCCGTTTAAGCCAGCGGTTATCTTTGCAGTAGTCCCGGTACAGGTCACACGTTGAGCAGGGAATGTCTTTACGGGAAGGTTTTTTACCTAAAAGCATATCACGGGCATACAGGATCATTTCGCTGTTTAAAGTGGGGAGCAGACCGTCGGTGAAAACATTGCCGGTATATGCTTTCCAGTAATTGATGCAGCAGCCGAACACCCTGCCGTCCCAGTTAATTTGTGGTTCCTCCCACATCTGATGGCATATTGCCGCGGCATAATTTTTACCGGTGTTCTTTTTATACTCGGAACGGTCGGTAGCGGTAAGGCCGGTTTCTTTTTTAATGAACTCCGGATTTTTGACAGGAGAAAAATCGCGATCCCAGGAAAGCTTTGGATGAAAGGTCATATCCAGTTCTGTCGCCAGTTTTTTGGCAGCAGGGAGCTCATGTTCATTATGCCCGAAAATGACAAATTGCCACATCAGATAGGGAAAGGGTGTACGGCGCTTTTGTTTGTAACGGTTAATCTTTCTGATATTCTCAATAACCGTATCAAAATGTCCTTTAACACGGTACTGCTCATAGGTCTCCTGCGATGCACCGTCAATGGAAACAGAAATACGATAAAATCGATTCTTTACGAGGCACTCTAAAACCTCATCGGTGACGGTATTCAGGTTTACGCCGTTGTCAGCAGTGAGTTGAATATCCTTTTCATGCGCGTACCTGATAATATCGGGCAGCTCCGGATTAAGGAATATCTCACCAAAATTGGAAATATCCGCCGCTTTGATAAAAGGATTCTCATCTATGAGTTTCTTAAAATGGACTGCCTTCAGATAACCATACCCGATACCTTTTTTAATTTCACCCGACGCAGTGGTACAGCATGGACACTGCAATTGACATAAGGATGATGCTTCCAGCCGAATTTTATGCGGTTTTATTTTCTTCATAGATTGGTTTCACAATGGTTGTTCCCGAGCCGTCGGGAATCGTGAATCGTTATTGGTTTACATCCTCAATATAATTTTCAGTGTCTCGGGGCGTGCAGACATTGCGAAGGCCTGAACCGCCTCATCCAGCGGGAATTCTCCGCTTATCATCCGCTCCAGAGGGATATCATTGTTATTAAGGAAATCAACGGCATTTGAAAAGAGTCCGCAGCGGGAACCAACCATGGTAATTTCATCCACGACAATCCGCGACGGATTGAATGCAAAATTTCCTGCATAGGTACTTTTTATAACCAAAGCGCCGCGCGGTTTGACGTTATGCAGCGCTCTCTCGAATGCCGAAGCATTCCCGGTCGCTTCAATTACGATATCATATTTCCCATCTGTATATTCAGAGACTAACACCTTTTCCACCTCAGGATAATCGAGGTGCGCCAATTTTTCCGGAGACCGTCCCACAACAGTCAGTCGGCATTCTGTTGATGCAAGGACATGCCCGATTAAAAGGCCGAGCTTACCGTCACCGAAAAGGAGTACCTTGCTTTCGGAGGTAATAGACACCTGCTCCAGTATTTCCAGGGCAGCAGCAAGCGGTTCGATAAAGAGTACCCTGGTTTCCGGGATAGTATCTGGAATCAGTACAAGGTTCTCTTTGGGTACAAGTATATATTCTGCAAAGGCGCCGGGTCGGTTCATAATACCAATGGTGGTTCTGTTTGGGCAGTGTCTGCCGAGGCCTCTCTGGCAATACTCACAGCTACCGCAAGCACAGTTAATTTCAGCGGTCACAAGCATGCCGATGAGTTCTGAATCTTCAGCCTCTTCCACAGTACCGATAAATTCGTGCCCGGGTATACCTCTGAAACCGGGAATAAAGCCGCGTAGTATTTCATGATCCGTATTGCAGATACCCGCTTTCGATACTTTAATCAACACTTCATCCGGCGTGCAGTCCGGTTTGGGAACCTGCTCTATATGAAGGTTTTTATCAAAGATAACCGCTTTCATCCGTTCACTCATTTGATCGTCCTCAATATGCACCACGGTTTATATATAGGAGTATTAATATCCCACCACAATCGACTCAATAAAGTTAAAGTAGGCCTGCATCAATGTTTCTCCCAGGAGAAAGGCAACCCATACTCCCGCGGCCAGAAAAGGGCCGAATGGAATCCGGTGATCTTTCGGCAGGATTCGAACCGCCATAAGCAGAACCCCGATTACCGAGCCGAACAATGCCCCGAGAATAATTGCCGGAATGGCAATTTTCCATCCCCAGACGGCACCGATAAAAGCCATGAGTTTTATATCCCCGCCGCCCATAGCATCAGGCTTCCGCAGAATATATTCACCGAACAGGCCGATAAAAACCAGGACACCGCCGCCGGCAAGAATACCGATACCCATCTGCAACGGCGTAATACCTCCAGGAATAAAAGATACGGCAATGCCGATGATTAGACCACTCAGGGTAATTGAATCGGGAATAATATAATGATAGTAATCAATGACGGAAACAGGAATGAGAATCAACAGGGTGACGAATTGAAGCGCAAGATGCACATATTCCCACCAGGCATGTGCCTGCAGTGTAAAGGGATTAATAAGTGTATGCCATAATGTCATAGCCGCCACGGCAGTGATACATTCAACTATCGGGTACTGAAGGGAAATTTTCCCCTTACAGCCGGCGCATTTCCCACCGAGAAATATGTAACTGAGAACAGGGATGTTCTCTATCATACGTATCGGGCGTTTACAATTTGGGCAGTATGAACCCGGCAGTACAATCGATTTTCCTTCAGGCACTCGGTATATCAGGACATTGAAAAACGATCCCAGAATCAAACCGATTAAAAAGAATAACACGGTTAGTAAAAAGTATTCAAGTTCCATTGTTACCAACGTTTACAAATGGTGACGTTGCCGCCTATAAATTGCATAATTCTTGTTGAGTCAAGCGAAGCTTGATGGAACGAGAATTATGCCTTCCTCCAGTTGTTGCGGCAATGTGGCGAAGCCCGGAGCGAAGCGGAGCACCATTTGTTTGTTGTTTGCTGTTTCTGCACCGGG
>CAZIYW010000137.1:0-12885 GCA_964543525.1 uncultured Fibrobacterota bacterium
AGGGACAAAACTGATCGCCATAAGAATATAAACAGTGCTGTCCCTCTTTCTGGTATATCGCAGATACATCAGCATGGTGATTAACCAGAAAAAGGTGCTGAGCACATCCTTACGCTCCGATATCCAGGCAACCGATTCCACGTGAACGGGATGTACCGCAAAAAGAGCCGCCACCACAGCACTGTGCCGGGGCAGTCCGGTTATTCCTCTCAGCAGGAAAAACAGGAGCAGCACATTTATTAAATGAAATAGCAGATTGATCAGGTGTGCCGCACCGGGGTTGACACCGAAGAGCTGAACATCGAGCATGAACGAGAGCCAGGAGAGCGGCATCCAGTATCCGAAATACTCCTTTGTAGTAAAGGCCCATTTCACGGCCGGTATGCTGAAGCCGTTTGCAACGTGTGGATTTTTTACAATAGCATCAACATCGTCAAGATGGATATAGTTATAGCTGTGCACTCCCCAGTATGCTGCAACGGTTAGAAACACCAGAAAAATACAGATGCCTGTTGTCTGTAAAGAAACGGAACTCTTTTTTTGTTCTTTCACGTCGTAATTCGTATATCGCTAATCGTCAATCGCTATTCTTTTTTTTAAACGTTTTTCCCACCGAGTTTCTTGAGAAATGGGGTTAGAATTATCAATCCTACACCCGCACCTGCCGCAAAGTAGGCAATCATACGAAACACACCGGTATATCCGGCATCACCACCGGTTAAAGCAGCAATGGCACCGGCAATTATATGGGCGAATGCACTCGAAAGCATCCATGAACCCATGAGAAGAGAGCTCAGTCTGAGAGGTGATAATTTAGACACCATTGAGAGGCCTACAGGAGAAAAACAGAGTTCGCCGGTAGTGTGTAAAAAATAAACGAGGAAAATAAACCATATTGAGGCTTTGTTTCCATCAATAGCCAGTTGAGCAGCAATGAACAGTACAAAAAATCCTGCTGCTAAGATAATAAGTCCTATACCCATTTTAAGCGGTGAGGAAGGATTGAATTGTGTTTTGGCCAGATATTCCCAGAGCTTTAAAAAAGGTATACCGAGAAGAACAATCAGCAATGGATTTATTGCCTGGAACATGGGTGTCTCAATTGTTTTTCCGAATATGGTACGGTCGATAAGGCGCTCGGTGAAGAGTGTCATCGAACTGCCCGCCTGCTCGAAGCAGGCCCAGAATGTCATTGAGAAGACCATTAATGAAACAATGGTAAAAATACCTCCCCGTTCTGAAGGGGGTGATTTCAATGCTTCGATGATAATGTAAATGAGGAAGCCACCTCCGAATATCGACACTCCATATGTGACCCATTCAGCCTGGAAAACAATTAGTGAGGCGAGGGGAATACATATAAACGTACCAATTAACCAGATGGTGTTTTTTGACATTCCTGCGAAGAAAATTTCCTTTAATACTTCCGGTTCGGCAGCTTTACCGCAGTCGCCTAGACTATGTTTTCCCGTAAGGAAGACAATTAATCCAATGACCATGCCTATACCGGCTGTTAAGAAACCGAATTGATAATCTGATTTGGAAACGATCCAACCGCAGACGAGAGGAGTGACAAACGCTCCAAAATTTACTGCCATATAGAAAAGGGTATAGGCGCCATCGCGGCGCGGATCCTTCTCATCGTAAATTTTCCCGATCGAAGCGGACATGTTCGCTTTAAAGTAACCGTTCCCGACAATCTGGAGGCCAATGGCTGCATAAAAGAAAAACGGCAGTTTAACCGCCATGCAGAAATAGCCGATTGCCATGAGAATCATACCTGTTATGATTGCGCGCTGGTTGCCGATGAGACGGTCCGCAAGCATCCCGCCAATCAGAGGTGTCATGTATACCAGGCCGGCAAAAGCTCCATATATCAAAGAGGCTTTTGAATCAGCATATTGCAGGGCCTTTACCATGTACAAAATAAGTATAGCCCGCATGCCATAATATGCAAACCGTTCCCAGAACTCCGTGTGGCACAGCACATATAACGCTTTCGGGTGACCAAAATATTCCTTCTGCTCCGGTATCGTCACAACTCACTCCTTTGATTATCTTGAAAGTTATATTTATATTCACACCAATTACAACAGAAAACAATGAAAGAATAATATAGTAGGTATTCGCATTGATAAAAAAGGGCAAAGTTGATATTTCCAACTTTGCCCCATCTGTTTCGGATGAGCGGCCCGGTCAATCATGTAACGATTCTATCGGGTGATAATAAATTTGTGTGTGTGCTGCATTGTACCGGTTGTTAATGTGCAGTAATAGATACCGTTACTCAAATTATTAATCGCGACAGGCAGCGTATATCGCCCTGCAACCTGCCTGATCCTGAGTGCCGGTTTTAAAAGCATTCCTTTTGCGTTATAAATCCCGATAGTAACTGTTTCATGACTCCGCAGGGTATACCTGAGCAGCGCAGTGTTCCCGTAATGGTGGAAGCTGTTAATATGTGATGCGATTGCATTATGGGCAATAACCGTTGGGCCAACTTCCAAATTACCGGTATAGGTCATGTAATTACCCGCCTTTATTATCACCTTTAAGTCCTTATCCGGATTCTGGGTAAGGTAATCAATAAGTGCCTGGTCATCTTTTATCTCAAATTTGCCGTCATGTCCGGCCATCTGGGTAGTAATAATTTCGCCCTGTTCATCACACAGCGCGAGCCACGCATAGGGAAGTTTTGAGTCCCAGGTGAATTTCGTACTTGTCAATGGACTCGGATAGTCGGGAGTAAGATCCTCCGGTTCATCAGTCCAGAAAGAGAGTGCCGGATCACCGTGGAAATTCAATCCGTAACAGATAAACCGCATGGCGCCGAAATAGGGCGGGGTTTCAATATCGGGATTGAGGATAATTTCAGCATTTGCCTCTTTTGCGTTACCGTGGGCCATTTGCATCCAGTGCATCTGTTTGTCAGGGTTGAATATGGCATCATGAAAGAAACGGCGTGTCCGCTGGCCTACTCCGTCAGTCCCGTCATCGTCTTCCAAGCCTGACGGCTCAAAACCCTGTACAGCTACGGCTCCGTTTTCTATCCGTAAAAACATTTCAAGCAGACAGTCCTGATTGTCTTCAAAATTGCCCGGATAACAGGCACCCGTGGTGATAATAAAATAATTGGCATCTGTACCGTTATTTTTATAGTTGCTGTTATTCACACCGGCATTGGTTTCCAGAAATGCATAGGTCGTATTTCCATGGCCCAGATGCTCAATCCATGTGGGTTTGGTGCTGTTGACCCTGGTTCTGAATGTGCCGATAGTCCATGTATTTTCCTGCTCATACAGTTTGGTCACATTCCAGGTACTGGTCGGGAATCCATAGGTAGTATAGGTGTTGGCATTGCATACATCAAGGTATTCATCCATGTGCATGCCGCCATAGACGTCAACACCGGAATTGCTCCATAAATAGTTACCCGCGAGAAAAATATTGGTGACCTCACCCTTAACCGGTGATTCCGTATATTTGATTGTTTTATTGATAATATTGGTCAGTTCTGAAGTATTATCCACAGGGAATCTGCAGGCATAAACATCCCAGAACATATCCTCAGTACCGGGCTCACCGAAATATTCTTTTTCGTTTCCGCTGGAATCGGTTATCCAGTCGCCGTCAAGGCAGGAATAATACATTTCCGCGGAAAGATCCCGCTCATCGTGAAAGCGCTCCGGTGCGATATGATGGTCATAGAACTGCGCCCGCATCTCGCGATCAGGAATATCCGATGAACTGCCGGGATTATCATCACCGCCGAGCATGACAAAGGTAATGCCGTTGTCCTCATATTCCTTGATAATGTAATTACGCAACTTCTCAGCATCATCGCGTCCCTGGGAAGCAGCCTTTACCTCACTGATGGTAACCACTTTTGAACGCATACCTCTTCGTTTGTTAAATTCAGTAAAAGCACCCCAGCCGTCTGCCAGAGCATCAGAGGATACAATCAGATAATCGTATGCATCAGCCTTTTTGCTCACTACCGGAAGTTTGGATACTGCATCAGCATTATCCACCATAGACTGTACGATGCTTTTACTTGCCGGTGATGCATTGTAAAATACCGGTTTTCTTGTGGCGCGGGTGTGTACTCTGACCGTGACCTCTTTACAGTACCGTATTCTTCCGGTGATCGGGTTGTACTGCACCGGTTTGACGAGGGTGATGAAAATCGGAATACCGGTCTTATATTGCATTCTGAACCAGTTCGATTCCACGGTACCAGGAAAATATTCGTTACGATCATATACGGCGGAGCGGCACCGGTGCATTTCCGGATCCGGCCCGATTTCCATATTGACACTGGGCATGAACGGTCTCAGATAGTGCTCGCCCGGTATATGGGTGAAGCCGCTGTAATTTACTTCAAACGAAACAGCTTCCTGTCCTTTGGGCAGTACGAGCATGACGGGCTTTACCGCTACACACGGTGCAAAGCCTTCACGCGAAATACGGCACCCTTTCAGTACAACCATTTCGTTTTGTACGCGCGGTGTCTCGAATGTAAACTTCTTTTCAATACATTCGTTGGAATAGAGGAGGAGAGGAAATAATAATAAAGGAAGTATCTTTTGTACCATTTATAACCCCCGGGATTATTGATAATGATTGATGATTTTTTATGTTTTTATAATAATTATATAAAACGCCCCTTTAACACCCCTCTATAATACATAATGTACTAAAGAATATCAATAATTGAGGGAAAATAATTAGAAAAGTGCTTAAAGTAGCGAATTTTATTCGAAAACTATAAATAGAAGGCAAATTTTTGAAGATTATGTAAAAATAGGTATGGTCAGCAATGATAAATGGATTGTTGGAGTATTGGAGTGCTGGGGTATCGGGAGGTGATGAGGTGTTTGGGACTATTCAATTGTATAAAGTGGGTGGTGAGATAAAGGTTATTTTCAGTGCTTGGTGAAATTAAATAAAAGAGTTTTAAAATTTCTTTTTACCGTCAAAAAGCTCTTCCATGGTATAAAAATATCTCTTTTTCATCAGTTCTTTTTTTAATTCAAATGATACGGTTTCTGTGAAATCATACCTGATATTTTCAGCAGAGTTTAAATAGGTAAGAAATGGGTCATTCGAGTTTCTGATAACGGGATTACCCGGTATTTTCAGCAATTCAAGATTGTATCGTACATGCACAATGCCGTTTTTAAAATCATAGGTATTTGACCATATTGTAAAGGCATTGGCAACCTTGTCCAGTATCTTTTTTACTCTTTCACCGGTTATACTTTCTTATGGACAGCAGCTCATTTTCGACCTTTCTGTATCTTCTGCACAAGTATTTATTTCCAGTGGAGATATGAAAATTTGTAATAATACAGTACTGTTTTTGAGGCCTGATAAAGGTAATTCCATCTTCAAGATATTCAACAATGACAAAGTCTCCGGTTTTAACTGCGATAAGGTAGTGATTCTGAGGATAACCGAATGCCTGGCCCCACAAAACCTGATACTTCGGAATAAGGTGTATGGATTCTTCAACTGTTGAACATTTTTCAAGGATTTTTTTTATTAGTTTAGGGCTGCTGATCTTCTTTTTAAAGAGGGAAAATTTTAATTTTTTCGGACTTACCATGGCAAAAGCGACAAATAATCCCTTATCATTCATACCTTCATATGGCCGGTTATTCCCCAGTTGTTCAACGATAACATAACCGTTATGTCTGCCCGATTTGGGAACAAACCATACTTTTCCGGAAGCACGATCCCAGTCAAAATTCCTGCCGATAAAAACAGAATCTTCATTTTTTACTGCAAATACAGTGCAGGTATAGGTGTGCTGAGGCAATAAAAAAAAAGCAGTAATGAAATAGGTATAACGTTTTGTGGTATTTTGATTGAATCCATCTTGATATTAGACATTACATAGAGGTAAATGTTCCATCGGTGATTAAAGATTTAAAAGAAATTATGTTTGATTTGAAACAGGAAAATTTGTCCGATTTTTGTTTTAATGATTAATGGAATGTAAGCGCATGATTTTTATTAAGATGAAAGAATAATAAATAATCATATAAAACCCCTGGAGGGAAAATTGACGGATAAAGAAAAGAACATACCCATCCTAAAAATGTCTGCCATTCAAACATTACTCGTCTGGTCTTCACTGTTGATCTTAAATTGATACATACGTGACTATCGACAAAAAAATTAATAACAATTTATTCATTGCATCTCTTTTTTATTATTTAATGATAAATTCCTATTGTGAGAAATTAGTAAAGGAATATCAATTTCAGTGCAGAAGAAGGAATCAACCTCTGTGCACTATTAAAATAATAGAATAAAGGGCAATATATGAAAGAGTTTTAGTCTTTAAACTTATATTAATTACAGATGGTATGGAAATATTTACGAAACAGCTTTGTCCGCATTTTCAAACCTGTAAGTGAGTTTCATACATAATCAATGACGGTATGGTTTTATTAAAAAGATATTGACATTTTCACCAAAATGTATTACATTGTATACAGATGATTAATTATGAGAGTAAAATAGGAAAAAATTTAAAAAAGGGTAAACCTCCCAAAGAGGTATTTATTCATATGCACAATGCTTTTATCGCTATTGATGAAACCAAAGATTTATCATTATTTGATATAAAAAAATTGAAAGAAACATCAGAAAGAAACTATTACAGATTAAGGAAGGGTAAATACAGAGCTATTTTTTATATAGAAAAAGAGGATATTTACGTAATCGCTTTAGATAAAAGAGAGGATGTGTACAAAAAATGGGTGTAATATCGATAAGATTTAATGGTAAAGAGGAAAATATTCTTAAGTTTCTTACTGAATATTTTGAGAAAGATAAATCATCTGTAATCAAAGAAACTCTTCAGGAGAAATATGAAGATTTATTGGATTTGCAGACCATTAAGAAATTTGAGAATAGTGAGAAAAGAGGTAAAACTTCTTTTATTCCCGCCAATGAGCTTTTGAAATCTATTTGATAATCTATTTATTTGTCTGTTGATGAGATTATCCTTCGATTGAAATGGCAAATCATGGTTCTTTAGAACGTCTATAAATTAAATTGTCTTTTCCTCTGAATTATTTTATATCTTAATACTATAAGTGCACAAAATTCATGTATTGGGGGGTGTCATGTACACATTGTTACGTTATTTTTTTCCTGTTTTATTATTTTTCATTGTAATATCTGCGCAGACCGACATTGACCTGAGCGGAACTATCATTAATCAGGCAGATTTCCCCGTTGAGAATATGATTGTTAAACTGGTAGGGCAGGGTTTGGCTGATACCAGCGACAGCAGTGGTGAATTTGAAATTATGGGTGATTTTACCGGTATCACCGCAGAGTTCCAGAGGCCGAAACCTGATCTGAAACTGAACGGTTCGAATGCAATCCTGTCTATTCCTGTGGGGGGAGAGCAGGTATCATTGGATCTGTTTAATGTAAAAGGCAGTCGGGTAGCAACTCCGCTTCGGACAAGGGTGCTTGGCCAGGGCCGGCATACAGTGCCATTGTTTCAATCGGGAAACCAAATTTCCTCTTCGGTGCTGATAGCAGTAGTTACACTGGGCTCTGATATCACAAAGTTCCGTATAATTAAGGCTGGCAGCCGTGGTTATATGGTTTGCAGCCTGAGTGGCGGCAGCGCTGGAGAATCGGCAGGTCCGATGGCGCGCAATCCTCTGGCTTTGGACAGCCTGCAGTTTATCCGCATCGATTCAGTTGAATTCACTATCCCGGTTTACAAATGGGTGGATGCGTTCGAGGTTATGCTTGACCTTATTCCTGTTGAAGCGGTCAATTTCGGGGTGAAGGAGTTTACTGAAAACCGTATATGGCCCGATGAAGTGGGTACAGCACTGAATGAGTATCCATTCGCAATAAAAAATTATCTGGAGAAAACCGGTCCCGGCCCGCACGATTACGAGTGGTGGTGCTCAGAGTATTACTCATATGCCCTGCGGGTAGGACGCTGTCCGGTCAAATCGTCTTCAAATCCCTCATGGATGATAGCGGGAAATCTGGATCTCAGAACCTGGTTTACCGACAACAGTGAATATATTTATAAAAATTCCATTGGAAACTTCAAACCTCTTCCAGGTGATTTCTGCCATATACAGGATCACTCGGCGATGGTATGGTATATCACCGGGAAAGATTCGCTCTTCACGATTGAAGCTAACGGGGATCTGGACGGTGACGGCACCTTTGATAATCAGTTGGCACTTGTGAACAGGGGTAACTATAAAAATTTCAAAGGTCTTCTGGGATACGGCAGGCGGACCGGTGTGAAAGGTTCGTCATGGAAATCTGTTTCCTACAAGTAAGGAATGGTTAGCAATTATCGCTCTTTACCGTTATCCATAGAAAACAAAGCTGTTGACACAAAAAAAGTCATAGTTGCCGGTTTTAAGTATGATGTTCGCCTGTCTGAACTCACGTCTCGATTATGCCAACATGGTTGCTGCCTATGGACTCCTGAATAAGGGATTGCTCTGTTATGGAGCCGGCAAATCCGGCAGTATCAAACCCGGCCATTTTCTATAATATATATCCTACAATATTTATATATATACCCTACGTACACATTTTGTATACACTTTTACCGCTTAAATCCTCCATATAATGCAAATTGAATAAAAAAATGGTTAAATTTTCAATATAGTGTTATATTATATACAGAGAGAGATAAGTCCGTGGGGGGGCTGAAGTTTTATCTGTTTTCATTTCAATATATTATCACTTCAGGGAAAAGAAACTCACATCCGAAAATAACACTGTTTACACAGTGAAGGGCGTGTAATTTCTAATGGAATACAATTTAAACATTCATTTATCGGAGGAGGTCTTACCTATGGTAATGGTACCTAAAAACCAAAAACAGAATCGCAGGAAAGCGGCTATAGCTCTGACGCTCTTTTTTGCCTGCGTTTTTCTGGTGCAGAGTATCCCGGCTGCTGATGCTGAAGCCCAGGCGGTGCTCAATGCGTATAACAGCACCGACAATACTATTCTTAAACGCAAAGCGTTACGCAGGCTTTCCGAAGGTGAACGGGAAACGGGATCGGCTGTCGCGCAGTGGAAAAAGGACCTGTTGAGTCAGGCACTTGACCACCAGGACCCGACCGTTGTGGAAGCTGCCGCGTATCAGATTCAGATGCTGCAGTTACCTGAATTCAATCAACGGCTGATAGACCTCTATCATAATGCCACCGGAACCTTTGCCAACATGTATGACAATCGGGTAAAGATTGCCGTTGTCAATGCACTGGCAAAAACCGGTAAAGGGGACAGCAGGGTTTTCAAACTGTTTCAGGAGATTTTAAGGCCTGAGGTCAGTAACTTCTCCTATATTCAGGGTGATGTCCTTAATGCGATTAATACATTGAACGAATCTGAATATTTGCCCATGGTTGAAAGCTACAACGCCTTTATGAAAGAAGCTATTGCAAAAAAGAAGGCCGCGGGCGAGAATGTAATCAAGTACCAGGTGTTAATCGGGTACTCGACTATTTGTGACAATATTATTCGGAAACTCAGAGGATAAGGTAGGAGGTGAGTAATATGTTTAAGAAACTGACACTGATTGTCGGCATTGTTCTCTTGGTTTCAACAGTGCTGTATGCAAAAACGGATAAAATCGGCCTTGTAATAAACAAGGATTTATATCCTTTAATAAAATCATCAATAGACACGTATATAGCTGATTTGAAGGCTATTGAGGGAATAGAAGTACCTTTTATCGAAACCTCCTTTGGTGCCGACCGGAATAAATACAAGGAATTGTGGGATGCCATCAAGTCTGCGTATGAGACTTATCAAATTGACGGAGTCACTTTTATTGGTGATTTACCTGTTGTTGACTGTGGCAGCGGTGATTTTAACCCTGACCCGCAGTGCGACCTTTACTATATGGATATGGACGACAATGCTTTTTCCGGTTCCGGTCCAGAATTCAGTTCGTATTCCGGTTCCGGTCCGGAAATTTGGATGTCCCGTATTATGTCAAGTTATTTTGAAAGCCCGTTGGGAATGAGTGAGGATGAGATAGTAAATGCCTATTTCTCTACGGTGGCTGAACGAATGCATGGCGGACTCGTTGATCCTGATTCTTCTTACTGCATTATAGGTGATGACAACAGTTGGAGCGGTATTGACAATGAGATGGAGGATGCTTTTTATTATCCCAATGTTGAAGTCTATTTGGCATCACAGGGACAGAACAATGATAATATCTGGAAACGGGAACTCGAGGAAGGCCATGAGTATTTCTTTGTATTTAACCATTCGAACTATAACGTACACCAGATGAGCGGAAGTGCAACTATTCAGGAGCTGTATGATTTGGATTGTAAAGTTCATTTCGGCAATATGTATGCATGCCTCAACTCCCGTTACGATTACGCCAATATGGTTGCTGCCTATGCGCTCCTTGATGATGGCCTTAATTTTACCGGCTCCGGTAAATCCGGCAGTATTATGCCAGGCCATTTTCATACGTATACTGAACCAATGAATGATCCGGAAAACCTGCTCGGTGACGCATGGAAAATATGGTGGCAGAATGACGGTATCAAAACCATGAGCTGGACATCGGCCATGGTCATGGAAGGTATCGGCACCCTTCGCCTCAGACCTTATCCGGCCGGCAATTTCCTTACGGTAGCTACTCCCGTTGCCGGAGAGGAACTTGTTGCAGGGAGTACGGTTGATATTACCTGGGTGAGCAATTTCGATGAAAAAGTATCACTTTACCTGGTAAAGGGCACCAGTGTTGCCTCTACTATTGCAGAGAACGTTGACAATAACGGCAAATATACCTGGACAATTCCTGAAGACACTGAAGCAGGGTCGGATTACAAGATTCAGATGACCAGTGACACCATAACGTCCGAGAGCGGTGTGTTTACTATTAAAAAGAAACCGTCAATAGTTGTAGAAACAAATTCACTTACGGTAGCACTGCTGCCGTCGAGTACAACAGAAAAGAAATTAAAAATTTCGAACGAGGGCGAAGGAGCACTGAAATACTCGGTATCTCTTGCCGGCGGTGCAGGTAAACTGCTCGTGAATGAAATTTTCACCCCTCATGATGCGTTTGCAGATGGTATAGAGTTATGGAACAGGGGAACCGAGATGGATCTGAAGGGGTACAAAGTAGTATGGAAAGATAATCAGCAGACATCAGGGGAGTATACTTTCACTGAAAGTTTTTCTCTTGCGGAAGGGGCAACCATTGTTATCGCGGATGAAAGTGTTTCGGGAAACTGTGTCACGGTAGGCAATCTTGCCTGGTCAAATCAGGATAACAGTCTTACTGAGCTTTCAGTAGCAGTTTATGATCCGGACGGAAACTGTGTGGATTATATGAAAACAGCGGGCAGCAGTGATACACCGCCCGCCGGACAATGGGACGGTGACGGTGTTACAACCGGTGCCGAACGTCTGTACAGAAATAAAAATGAAGACAGTAACAGTTCGGCAGACTGGTCATCCGCGGACGGTGAGCAGAGCATTAATGCGATTAATGACGGTCAGACAATGGACGGCGTCGGTCAGTACTGGCTTGCATATACGCCCAAAGAGGGTACGGTGGATGCATTAGGCAATATTGAACTCGGTTTGACTTTTAATTCGAAGGGACTTGAAAACGGTGATTATTATGATACTCTCATGATTACCCATGATGATCCAAGTAATGAGTCCCCGTATCTGGTATTCTGCAAATTAACAGTCGGACCCACTTCCATTGAAACGGGCGTTAAAAATATTGCAACGGCTGATATAACCAGGGTAGGGAACCGTATCTACTATCAGATACCGTCCAATCTCGGTAAGAAAAAGGTTTCAATAAAACTGTATAATTTACAGGGAAAACTTATCCGCACGCTCGCTGAAGGTAAAATAAACGCCGGGTACTACATGGTAAATATGAATGCACTGCCTGTCAGCACCGGTATTTATTTATGTAAGATGAAAGCGGGTGATTTTAATAAAACCGTCAAGATACCTTTTGCAAGATAAACCGGTTGTATTCATCTGTATTAAAAACGGCATGTCCGGTGGCGGCATGCCGTTTTAATAGTATTATCTCTAAAATTCCCGCATTTCTTTAGCGAGAGTCTGTTTTGCGCATCATCTTCCTGTTAATTTGTATCAATTCCCGTTTTGCCCGCTCAAGATTCTGACGTGCATTGCTGTTACCAGGATCGATTTTCACCGCCTTTGAAAAATGCTCAAACGCTTCCTGCATCATTCCCTGCTCAGCATAGGTGATGCCGAGTGTATTATGTATCTCTGTATTTTCAGGCTCACGTTTAACAGCTTCAATCAACAGGTCAGTTGCTTCACTATATTTTTTACGGTTCATAAGCATAATGGCTAGGTTTTTATAGGCAGGTATAAAATCGGGTTCCATATCCAGTACGGCGCTGAAGTATTTCTCTGCACGATAACTGTCACGCTTCTTTGCTGCAATAAGACCCATATTAAAAACGACATGCAGATTATAGGGGTTCAACCGGTAGGCTTCGCGGATAAGGGCAGTATTGTGGCTTAATAAAAAATTGTCGAAATTGTCAGCGGCAATGATATTATTCAAATTCAAGTTACGGATATTTTCGATTTTCGTTGTTGTCGTATCATCGATTTGTTGCTCAAGAATGGTATTAATCGGTGAGAAATGTTTTTTCAGCAGGGTAATTTTTTCCCTCGCAACGGCTATTAATGTCGTTTGATTCTTCGCTGAGCGGTATTCCAGAAGGGGCCGGTTATCATAATACACGTGTGCGTCTGTAACCATTTTTAGCAGTTCAGTGGAATTACACAGGTAGCCGGCGGTAAAAACCTCCGGTTGGGTAACATAGTTCCTGCGCC
>CAZIYW010000138.1:0-12299 GCA_964543525.1 uncultured Fibrobacterota bacterium
CTGAATCCAGGGTATCAGATTATGGCGCAGGTCTCCAAAATTCTACGCTACTAAACTTTTAATTTTAAACTTTTGACTGCTCTCATTTATTAACCAACCCACAAACCCGACTATAAATCTATTCTGAAAACTGTTCAACAACCACCTTGAAAAACAGGCAAAATATAGAAATGCAATTTAAGCGCTTTAATAAAGCTTGACATATAGATATTATAGTGGTATAATCTAAGGAGGAACGGTAAAAGTATAATAATATCAGAATTCATCACTCATTATGCACTCTGACCGCAGAATTTCTTCCATAATTTGTGCGTTTCTTCCTGAGAATAGAGAGACGCCTGACTATTTCAAAGGCAATTGGATGTTAATAAAAGATAACTTTACTGCAATTAAAATACTTGCGATAGCAGGATTATTCCTTCTGTTGATGAATATCAGTGCAGTTTTCAGTGAATCCGCGTCCGAAGACTTTCACGTATTCTGGAAATCCGATGGAGATGGATCAGGTTCGGGTGATGAACTGATCCTGCTGGCCTCTGCAGATGTATCTTCAAATACCGTAAGAAATCCTCATGCGGAAAGTTTGCCTGGCAGAAACTCTGGAAGAACCGGCTCTTCCAGAAATAAGTCTGATAATCCTCCTAATAGATCGTCTGCAACATATTATTTGACCCTTCGTGAGGTCCATTCCTGGGGCGATGGCGGTTTAAACAGTGGAAAGGTTGGAGGACAAAAGGCCAGGCCTGCTACAGTAAATGCAGATTATGCCTATGAAACCCTCATGTATGATGCCTTAAGCGGATTAAGCGGTGCGACAATTCAAAATTGTACTTTACGGGTAAATTTAACAAATATTACAGCCTCAGGCAAAACAGCGTATATATGGGAACAGGACAAAGGTTCATTCAGCACTTCAGCAACATGGAGTACCTATACAAATACAGCCTGGACAAATTCTCTCGGTTCAATAACGGCAAATGCAACCGGTTGGTATGAAATAGAGGGGTCTGCGTTGAATACATTAGTCCAGAGCTGGGCAACTACCCCTTCGAGTAATGAAGGCTTTGTTATGGGAGGGGCAATGACCTTATGGACGAGTTACTGGGAATTTACTGATGCCAGACTGATTGTATGGTACACCAACAATACGGCCCCCACAGGAGGCAATGACGCAGTTACATTCCTTGAAGATAACACGACCATAACATTCCATACGGACAGCTTTACCTACAGTGACGGCGACTCTGATCCCTTTGCTGGAATTAAAATCAAGTCACTGGAAACTGCCGGTGACCTTGAGTACAGCAGTGTAGATGTTGTTGATGAGACAACATACGGTACCATGACCAATCTGATATTCAAACCCGCGGCTGATGCCAACGGCTCATCCTATGCCTCTTTCACTCACCAGGTATATGATGGCACAGACTATAGCAGCAGCACCTATACTATGACAATACACATAACTGCGGTAAACGATGAACCTTCATTCACCAAGGGAGCCAACCGGACCGATGACGAGGATGATGGCGCGCAGAATGTCTCTGCCTGGGCCACCGGTATGGATAAAGGCGCTTCCAATGAGTCAGGACAGACCCTGACGTTCTATGTATCCAACGATAATAATTCACTGTTCTCGGTGCAGCCGGCGGTGAATGCGACGACGGGGAACCTTACCTACACACCGGCATCGGACGGTAATGGGTCGGCTACCTGTACTATTTATATCAAGGATGATGGAGGGACCACAAACGGCGGCGACGACCAGAGTGATAATCAGACCTTTACCATAACAGTAAACGCGGTCAATGATGAACCCTCCTTTACCAGAGGCCCTGACCAGAATGTCGATGTAAACTGCGGCCCGCAGAGTGTGCCTAACTGGGCTACGAACATTGACAAGGGAGCCGCAAACGAGTCGGGCCAGACTCTGACTTTTTATGTGTCCAACGACAATAATGGGCTATTCTCATCACAGCCCGCAGTAAGTTCCACAGGCACATTGACCTATACCCCGGCAACGGATCAGACTGGCACAGCAGTTTGTACCATTTACCTCAAGGATGACGGCGGCACTGCCAACGGAGGCGATGACCAGAGTCCCAACCAGACATTTAACATTACTGTGGAAGAAGCTGAAGATCTGGCTGACTGGGGAGCCAACATGAAAATCTATATCAACACCACCGCATCGGGCGCTAATGTGTCAAGTACGGTGAATAATTTTCCGCTGCTCATCCGTCTCGATCCAGGAAATTTTAAATATTTCGCCGAGACCGAAGCAGGTGGGGCCGATATCCGTTTCAGCAAAAGTGACGGCACAACTCAGATAAATTATGAAATTGAGAAATGGATAGATGGAGCCGGTGATAATGATACCGCAGTAATTTGGGTGCTGGTTGATACAGTTATAGGGAATAATAATGACCAGTATATCATGATGCACTGGAACAAACCCGGTGAATCGACAACCTCGAACGCGTCAGCTGTATTCCAGACAAGCAACGATTACGCTGCGGTATGGCACCTCGATGAGGAACAGGCCGGCGCCACCGGTACTGCAGACGTATATGAGGATGCAACAGTAAATGCAAACCATGCCGATGACTATGTATCCGCAACCGGCAGACTGGGGGTGGCCAAATATGGCCACGAGTTTGACGGCTCTGACGATTATGCCGATATACCCCAGCATTCATCACTTGATTTTACCGGAGATGCAACAATCTCAGGCTGGTTCAGACTGGATGCCGATTTCAATAACTCCTCCGGCACATCGCAAATAATTATTGAAAAGTGCACTGATGCGGACAACAACCTGATGATAGGTTTTGCGGGTACCGACTTTGACTATCCCATGGTTGATAACGGCTCTCTGGTATTTAAAATTGAAGATAACGATGATTTCCGTTTTATAAATACAACCATTACCAGTTGGGTTGCAGGTGCCTGGTACCATTTTGCCATTCTCCTCGATGCAGACAACCCGTCGAATAACAAAGTGTATATAAACGGAACGGATGTTACCGATACGGGGAGGCTGATACACTGATACCATAATTTCTGCGCAGGCGGAAATCCAGACAAAGCGAAGCGAAAAAATTGGATTCCCTTTTGCGGGTGGAAGAGACTTAAAAACTCATCGTTAAATCCTCCCCTTTCTGGCGGGGGAGGGGAATGCCGGGTGAGGTTAAAAAGAGCAAAATAGTCATGCAACACAAAAAATTCAATATCATCTTCATTTTCCAGGCCCTTTTTATAGTGCTGAAGAGTACTGCCGTGTTCTCCGGTACGGACTCCGGTGATTACAACCTGTATTGGAAAAACAGCAATACATCAGCAGATGAGGGTGATGAATTGGTGCAGGTTGCATCGAACACTGACTATTTCCAAAACAGGTCCGCTCTCCTGTCTTCGAAAAGCAAATGGACAAAATCACCCGTAAGAAGAAACAGAACCGGATTTACAGATTACCACGGTGACGGCAGTATTACCAATAATCCTGACGGCTCCAACTGGACTGTGCAGTCCGGAAACTCCGGCAAGTTTGCCGAAAGCGGTGGTATTCTCGGGCTTTCCGGTAATACCGGTGATGCTGTTCAGCTTGTCAATGACTACAATTGCGCCGATGACGGGTCGTTTGAGGTAGATTTTTCATTTGATTGGGATCCGCAGAGAGCTGGTGTTCTGTTTCGCTGGAGCGACACCTCATCGTTTTATTACGCCTATTTTTGCGGCGCGGGTGAGGCGACAGTTGATACCCTGCGGGTTGCAGAGGATGCGGTGACAATGACGGGCGGAACTCTTGTAACGTCAAGCGCCAATTTGAGTTCCTCAGCTACCTACACATTGAAGATTGTACTGAACGGCAATACGGCCAGTTTTTATATCGATGGCAACTATCTAGGCTCATTCACGGATGCCTCCCATGCCAGCGGGCGAGTCGGGTATGCTTCACCTTCCGGAGTATGGAACGGAGGTATGGCATTTGATGAGGCTGTATGGACTGACGGTGATTCCGACCCGCCTACTGTTTCAGCATACAGCCCTGTTGATGACGCCTCAGCAGTGGGAGTAAACGATAATCTGGTATTAACCTTTAATGAAGCAGTCGATGCCGAGTCAGGCGGCAATAATGATATCGTTATAAAATTGACTTCCGACAACAGCATTTTTGAAACCATTGATGCCATGGATGCAAAGGTCACCGGCTCGGGAACCGCAACTATCACTATCAACCCATCCGGGACTTTCGCCGCAAATACGGGTTATTATGTCCAAATAGGGGCCGATGCATTTGACGATGCCTTTGGCAACAGTTACGCCGGGATTTCCAATACGACAACCTGGAATTTTACAACGAGTGATCATATGAAATGGGGAATTACCTCATCGGATTTTACCAGCTATTCTACTGCTACACAGTTACGATTGATGGGAGGAACAAGTCCGAATCTGGACAGTATGTATATCACAAAAATTTTCTACAGATCGTACGGATCCGGGACTATAACTGTGGCAGTATATTCCGGAGATAATCTGGCTGATCCGACAAGTAATGAAACCAGACTTACCCACGAATATAATCAGTCGGTAAGCGCAGGATGGAACGAAATTGACGTCACCGATGTTGCCTGGCCGAAAAACACCGTAACCTGGGTCGCAATGGCCTGGAGTTCAGGAGCAGGGGTTTATTATTCGTCGGGTTCCAGCGATTGCGGAGATTTCCAAAGCGCCCGTGGAAGATATGACCAGACCAATCCCTCCGATTATGATGAATCAACCGCATGCCCCACGGAAATAGGGGCGGGTAACTTTGACAACTACTGGTATGCGGTCCATATAGGGTATGTCATTAACGACAACGTAGCTCCCACGGATATCTCCCTCTCCAACTCAAGTGTGAATGAGAACCAGGCGTCAGGTACTGTGGTCGGAACTTTTACCACTACGGACGCCAATTCAGGTGATAGTCATACCTATACCCTTGTAAGCGGTACCGGGGACAGTGATAACTCCAAGTTTCAGATCGATGGCAGCTTATTAAAAACAAATGTCCCGGCTTCAGACTTATTATACGAAGATGATCACACTTTTTCCATTCGTGTCCGTTCCACAGACGATGGCTTTATTAACTATTCATATGAGAAAGTCTTTACTATAACCCTCAACAACACAATAATGGGGAATGGCAGCAATATTGATCTTAATTTCAGCGGCGGATGGAAGCTTGGCGGCAGGGATGCCGACGCTGAGCAGCTCTCTGCAAGCAGGTATTTCGACGGTTGTCTTGACGAAATACGAGTAGTAGCCGCACAGCGTAGCGCGGACTGGATCAAGCTCTGCTATGAAACGCAGAAAGTTGATCAGAACTGTATCACCTTTGTAATCGGTGATGAAATCGAACTGCTACCCTTGACAGTGGTGCATGATATCGGAACCGACGAAACCGATTCATGCATGATCTATACCGACAACTGGACTATTGTGTTCAAGGAGTCCGCCGGTGGCGGTATTACCTGGCTTTCCGATTCGGCAAATCACGGCGGCCCCAACCAGATGACCGATAACCTCTTTTATATCACTGCCGGAGGTTCGGATGGTTACAGCGGCAGCGGAACCCTTACCATGCTTGAAAACAATACCATTTTCTGCAGGCTAAGACAGCGGAAAACCATAGCTTCTCATGACTGGACAATTGAATATACGGTATACGGCGCGGGCAGAATGTATATCCATGTCGAAACCGAGGCACATGCCACTGCCTACGACCCGACCGGCGGTATTGAATTCAGGGTGGCCGGTAACTGCGTCAATTCCGCCTATTACTATGAAAATGCCACGGCGAGCCAGAGCAACTATGTGCTACATTCAGACACAGGTTCAAATCGGTACGATATACTGCTTGCTCCGTTTAAGGACTGGTCCCAGGCGAGCGGCTTTACCGGTGTATCAGGAACAGATAATTATTTCGGCTATAAGGACGATGACTGGCAGCTGGCTGCCTTTAACAAGCAATGCTGGGATTTCCTGGTCGATTTCGGTCACATGAAGTGGGATGACGCCGCTGGCGTCGGACCGCATGTGGATGACTACCGCAATCCTGACAGTCTTGAATTTCTCCAGGGTTGGTACCGCATGGAGCGCTCCTGGCAGGACGGCCTGATTGCACACTGGCATCTGGATGAAGCTGTTACCGGAAGTGCCGACGGCGAGACGGTATATGATTTGTCGGGCGCGAGCACCTCTCACGATGGTACGGTAACCGGCGGTAATTTTACCGATGGTAAATGGAACGGCGGTCTTATCTTCGATGGCGATGATTATATCACAATAACCTCCGGCACTGCGGATTTTAATACACCTGTCTTTACCCTGATGATGTGGATTAAACCTACTGTTGCGATTACGGCAAGCTCGGTGCTTTTCAGTAAATGGGCCTCTGATAAAGGGCTGAAACTGGCCGGCGACGCCAGCAATAATCTTGCAGTGACCCTTGACGGAAAGACAATTTCAGGCGGCGGCCCCGGAACCGACGCCGCACATATTGCAGTTACCTGTCATTACCACAGCGGGAGGTTGAAACTGTTTATTGACGGTGAGCCGGTGTACTATCAGGTACATCAATATCCGTTAACCCCAAATTCTGAAAACGTGATTCTTGGAAACGGATTCAGCGGTGTTATTGATGATGTACGGTTCTATAATACCGAATTGTCAGAGGAGACAATCAAGGCTGTTTATATGAACGGTTACCGTCCAAATGAAGGTCAGTACATGCTGCGGGCGAGTAACAATAATACGGTTCATTTTAAAATATCCGGTTCAGTAACCTATCCTCGCTATTTTCCCATATTTCAGATTGATAATTACTGGCATACCTCCAAGCCGGATTATGTCTATTATAACGGTGCGTGGATGACTGAAAACACCCATTATCTCGCGGCGCTTGATGATGCGGCAAATATTCTCTACATTGGTTTTAACAGTAATATTACATCCACCGACCTGCGCATATATATAGACGACGCTGATGAGGACGGGGCATACATGGTCAATCCCACAGACACTTTGACCAGAGGCGCTGTTTCCAGGGGTGGATATTATGTCAAGAATACCGGCAGCTCCTCCTTTGGTCCTTCGGGCTCCAATGAATTTTATCTGTACTGGAAAATGGATAACGGTGAAACCGGCCATGGCGGTGAGCTGTATGAATTCAAGTCTTCCGACAACCCGTCCTCGGAAAACACCGCCATATCATCCGCGTCCAATCTTATTCAGACCAACGATAACCTCTATGGCACCTTCGGGTACCACGATCATTATTACAACGGCAGTTACGGCAACAGCGCGGATGAGGTTACCGCAACGCCTGACTATACGGTACTGGAGGCGTCAGGCGCACGGGTGAGGCTCCAGATTGACAAACGCTCCATCGATGATGTCGGCGCAGGTAATGTACAGTATGACCTGACAACCATATGGACTATTTACCCAACCGGCCAGATTTTCAGGTATGACACAGTGAAAAATATGAACGCCGATTTCAGCGATCTCTTTTTCCGGTTCAGGCTGGCGTATGAAGGAAACTGTAACTATGACAGTTCCAATGTTGATTTACGCGGTGTCCTGTATAATACAACTGCCAGCCACGACTATGTCGTCGCACTGCTCAGTACCGCTGATAAAAATGGATTGAAGGATCTCTTTACCGGTACCGGTTCGCAGGATACTATGGGATTTCAATACAGTTCCACCTATAACTATATGGGATTTAAATTTGACGGCAGTGATGGCTGGGCAGCGGCAAATGCCCCTTACCTGATCGCAACCTATCTGGATATCCGCGACCAGAATATGAGTTCCGCCTATATGGATTCAGTTGGTGAGTCTGTGCAGGACATCGATTTTGACGATGGGGATATGAAAACCGGTTCCAGAGTGACTACTACGGAAGGAGATTTAGATGCCGATGGGTTCAACGAGGCTGAAGGTGCGTATATTGTTCAGGCAAGTAGCAATTCCGTTGATTTTACCCTCCAGGCGGACGCGGGTACCGACGGCTGTCGATTTTATCCCGCAATCCGGGTGAATAATTATTATGCCAACACTAAACCCAAGTATGTTTATTTACACAATGGCTCAACGGAGAAAAAACTGCTGGATGGATATGGCTATAACTGTTATCACAACAAAACTGACGATTATCTGGTCATTCAGCTCGATACTGTACTGTGTGCCGATGTTGATATTTACATATCAGCCGATAATGACCTGGCGGTGACGTTGTCCGATTTTTATGCAAAATCCGGTGACGGTAACGATACACTCTTCTGGCGTACCGAAAGTGAGAAGGATAATCTTGGTTTTAATATCTATCGAAGAATAGAGCCGGTATTTATGGACAGTCTGGTGCGTGCACTGGATAGCGTCCCGACGGGCACCGAGCTCAATACCGCAGGCAGAATGCTGAAGAAGAATGAAATTGGTTATATAGACACCAACTGGGCGCTTATCAATCCGACATTGATACCGGGCGCTGACGGCGGTACCTCAGCCGGGCCGCGTGACTATAAGAAAATCGACTGGGAAGTGGACAACCATATTCTTTACGAATACAAACTGGAGGCAATCTCATTTGACAAGACACGCGAAATGTACGGCCCTGTGAGAGTTAAGCCTGTTCCCATATTCCCGAAAAAGTTTTTCCTGTTCCACAATTTTCCGAATCCAATCATTCGTTATACCAATATTCGTTTTGATATACCGAAAAAGACCACAGTCTCCCTTTATATATATAACCTCCAGGGAAGATTAATCCGGCGGTTGATAAAACCCGACAAAAAGATGAAACCCGGATTCTACCGTGTCCTCTGGAACTGTACTGATGACTGGGGCCGCAAGGTCGCTGCCGGGCCGTATATCTACCGGCTGAAAGCAGGGAAGAAGTATGCGAAGAGCAGGTTGATGATAGTGGTTAAGTAGATTTGATATTGGATAGTAGATATTGGCAAAAGAAAATCATCGTCCTCCTCATCTTTCCCCTTCTAAATTCGACATTTCTTGTTCGATACCTTGTGCTGAGCCTGTCGAAGTATGGACATTCTTTCTTCACTATCTTCAAAAACCTTATTTCCACTTGCACCACTTTAGTAATCTATAAACACATACAATACTCCGACCTTATAGGAAGTGGATCGCTGCCTAGATAGACGAGCTTCCAGGGTGCCCGTACAAATTTCACACTGGCATGAGCATTGATGCGGCACGTGTATGGGAATGCATTATGCCTCCTCTGCGTTGATTTTTTGCATAACTTCCTCTCTCTATGCAAGATAGCAAAACCGAATCATCCCCTAAACAGGTTCTGAAAAATAGTATTTAATAACGTTAAACAGTTTTCATGATGTCGTCATTAGATTACAGGCGCTGCCCCGCACAACGTGATTGAGCACATGCACGAATGTTATTTTGAAAAATCATGATAGCACCTCTTTAGACTGATGTGCTTTAATGTTGTCCGACGAATTTTGTGTCTTTTTCGCCTTTGACGGTAGATCCGGAATAGATTTCATAGCCCGATCCAAATCCCGATATAGTATTTTACCCTCCGATACACCCGGGATATATCTCTTATGAAATTTACGGAAAAGCATATACAGTCCTGTGCCCTGCCGACTGTAATAGCGGAGGGTAAGAAGCTCTTTGAGAAGGGTGGCGTTACCGGGGTGCACACGTATGGGAATACGGTTGTTGCTGAGGTGGCGGATACCGAGAAAAGGCGTGTGGTTCTCATGCTGCCGGAATCCAGTGGTACGTTTCAGTTTGAGTGTACCTGTACTTTTTCACACGGTGGCGCGTGCGAGCATGTAGTTGCGGTGATGTGTGCGGTGAATTCCCGTGATGTGTTGCAGACATCGCTGTTTACCGCGCCGGATACTGAACACAAAGAGACGGCCGGCGAGGAAGTGCAGATCGGACAATCGGGAATATCTACTGATGCTGATGAGACAACAGTAGGCGAAACAACAAGTGCCTATTATGAAACGCTGCCTGAGGGCTTTTCCGTTGAAACAGTCACCCCGAGGCCCTTGGGCAGGATCTATCTGAGTGAATTCGATTATGATCTGATTGTGGAGCTGCGGTATGCATACTGTACGGGAGTTGCGGACCGTGAATGGGTAGAATTCAAGCGAACCGATTCCGCGGCAAGCAGGTATATCCCGTCGGGTGACACCTCAGTGGTGTGTGTGGAGCGTTCGCGGGCGCGCGAGCATGCCATGTACCGCGAGCTGCTTACCCATAAGCTGACGCCCTACCACCGGATAAATTGTATCCCCACGATAGACAAGCGGGAGTGGGTAACCGATATCCTGCCTGAGCTTGATGAAAAGGGTTTTGAAATCTACGGCCATAAAAAGCTTATTGCCAGCACCACACGGTATGCAAAGCCGAAGCTGGATGTACGGATTAAAACAAAAGGGGAGTCCTATGTCTGCTCTATTGCAGCCGATTTCGCCGGTATTCCCGCATCACTCGCCGCGTTGATTCACGCAGCGCAGACTGAAAGCCAGTACGTGCTGCTTAATGACGGCAGCTCCGGTGTTATGCCGGAGCAATGGACAAAGGTACTGAAAAAAATCTTTGCAATCATGCATTGTGAGCCGGAGGAGGATCTGTTCAGTGTTTCGCAGATGCATCTGCCGATACTTGATCTGGTATACGATCTTGCCGATACCGGTTCAGCGGATGACCGGTACCTGCAAAACGCGAAGGCATTACGCAGCTTTGAGGGGATAGCGTCCCTGCAGCAGCCTGAGCATTTTAACGGTACCATGCGGCCGTACCAGCAGGCAGGATTTGACTGGTTCTATTTTCTGCAGCGCTTCGGATTCGGCGGGTGTCTGGCTGATGATATGGGGCTGGGTAAGACAGTACAGACTCTGGCGCTTCTGCAGAATGAGAAAAACAGAGAAGCGCCGGTAAAGACCAGCATTGTAATAGTGCCGACATCAGTGCTGTTCAACTGGGACCGTGAAGCGCGGGTATTTACCCCGACACTGCTGGTTGCGCTGTATTACGGGCGGAACCGGAAGCGTATCGCCCATGCCTTGTCCATGGCAGATGTCGTTTTCACCACCTATGGTACGCTGCTGCGTGATGTGGAGTCATTGAGCGGGATGCCGTTTAATTATGTCATTCTTGACGAGGCGCAGACCATCAAAAATCCGTCATCACGTATTGTCAAGGCTGTACGCAGGCTGAACGGACTGCACCGGCTGGCACTGAGCGGTACGCCGATTGAAAACAGTCTCAAAGAACTCTGGTCTCTCTTTTCATTTCTGAATCCCGGTATGTTCGGACCGCTCAGCAGTTTCCAGCGAAATATTGTCAAGCCGGTTGAAGTCGACAATGATCGCGCATCACTGGCTATCGTGAAGAAGATGATTTTCCCGTTCATTCTCCGCCGCACCAAGCAGCAGGTGGCAAAGGAGCTGCCACCCAAGACAGAGAGTGTGGTTTACACCGAGATGCTGCCGAAACAGCGTAAATTCTATGATATCACCCGTGAGGCGTACCTGAGCAAGATCGCCGATGCTATCAATACTTACGGTGTGGAACAGTCGGGTATACAGGTCATTGAGGGCATGCTGCGCCTGCGGCAGGTGTGCTGTCATCCGCGTCTCATTGAGCGCAATTTTACCGGTGAATCGGGAAAATTTGTTCTCTTTGACGAATACCTGGAGAATATCATCACTGAAGGGCACCGGGTGCTGGTATTCTCACAGTTTGAGACGGTACTGCAACTGATAAAAGAGCGCTTCGCTGAAAAACATATACCCTATGAAATGCTCACCGGTAAAACGCGCAACCGTGAAAAGACTGTGATGCATTTCAGGAATAATAACATTCCCGTCTTTCTCATATCGCTCAAAGCAGGGGGCGTGGGCTTGAATCTGGTTGAGGCCGATTATGTCATTCACATGGACCCATGGTGGAATCCGGCTGCCGAAAATCAGGCGACGGATCGCGCATACAGAATAGGGCAGACAAAAGAGGTATTTGTATACAAGTTTATTACCATCGATTCAATCGAAGAGCGGGTATTGCGAATGCAGCAGATGAAAAGCATGCTGTCACAGTCGATTATTCAGACGGAGCAGTCTTTTTTCAAGCATTTGACTAAGGATGAAATATTGTCGCTTTTTTCGTGATTATGAATTATAACCTAAATTGAGCGTATTTTCTATCAAAAGTAAACCACTTTGGGCTGGAAGAATATATTTTATAAGGGTTAC